>CAYMDB010000062.1:0-11164 GCA_964388865.1 uncultured Flavobacteriaceae bacterium | reverse complement strand
AAAATAGGTATTTTAATTTGTTATGATGTGGAGTTTCCAGAACTTTCTAGGTTATTATCAGATGAAGGCATGGACATTCTTTTTATACCCTTTTTAACAGACACACAAAATGGCTATTCGCGCGTGAGATTATGTGCGCAAGCCCGTGCCATTGAGAATGAATGCTATGTTGCCATAGCAGGTAGTGTAGGTAATTTGCCAAATGTTAATAACATGGATATACAGTATGCACAGTCTGCTGTGTTTACACCTTGCGATTTTTCATTTCCAAGTAATGGCATAAAAGCCGAAGCCACAACAAATACCGAAATGATTTTGGTAGCTGATGTAGATTTAAGTCTTTTAAGAGAATTACACTCTTTTGGTGCTGTGAAAAATTTAAAAGATAGAAGAAAAGATTTTTATAATGTAGTTCGTGTAAAACAATAAATAGTATATTTAAAAAAAATAGCTCCGAAAAAAAAGCCTATCAATATGAAGCAAAAAGACACCCATTTAAAGCGAGTCATAGTAGATTTTAAGAAACTTACGCCAGA
The DNA here is from genome assembly GCA_964388865.1 of uncultured Flavobacteriaceae bacterium. Taxonomy (GTDB): domain Bacteria; phylum Bacteroidota; class Bacteroidia; order Flavobacteriales; family Flavobacteriaceae; genus Winogradskyella. The sequence continues at coordinate 10,628 of CAYMDB010000062.1, read as the reverse complement.
AATTTTAGCACTTTTGGTAGAGAAATACCCTGATGGTTACGACGACGATCAAATTATTTCTTTCAAAAATGCAAAAAATGAATTAGTTGATGCGGTTGAGGTCACCACACAAGATACCAAATATCTCGTTAAGGTGAGTACAAAATTAGCCACAACTATGGAAAATTACGACGAGGATGACTACTTAGATTTTGAAGATGATGACCCAGACGCGGTACAAGATCCAGATTTAGAAGTAGACGAAGATCTCGAAGAGGATTTAGACTAATTTGCATATACAAGAGCTCGTTTTTTTTTGTACATTACGTTATAATTAAATCTTCAATTTTTTAAGGGCTAAATTATGGAATCAGCATTTCATTTGTCGTTACCTTGTTATAACATAAAAGAGACAAAACGCTTTTATGTTAATACCATCGGTGCTTTTTTAGGAAGAACAGGTGATAACTGGGTGGATATTAATTTATTCGGTCACCAACTTACTTTTATTCAAGCTGAAAAATTTAATTTCAGTAGTCCTAATTATGTTTTTGAAGGTAAAATTTTACCGTCATTTCATTTTGGTGTTATTATATCTATTGAAAAATGGGGAGAGATCTATGCGAAACTCAATGCGCAGAAATTAGAAGTAGTTACCCAAACTACATTCTTAAAAGATAAGAACGGTGAACATTTATCATTTTTTATAAACGATCCTAATGATTATATGTTAGAGTTTAAGAGCTTTAAGGAGGCTGATGCAACCTTTAAAGACAAATGACGAAAGTATTGTTTGTAGACTTTATTTAGATTAAGAAAATAAAAATTTTAAATCTCCACAGCAATTGTAACCCATGTGTTTCAATCTAAAAGCTTTTGGGCTTGACGTGGCAAACTCCCAAACCAAAAACAAAATTGATTAGTGCTTTCTAATACAAAGCGAATCGCTTTAGGTTTGATTTTATCACCTTCTCAGTGTTAGAACAAAGCAAAGTCAATGAATTTATAAAATCAAATCTTAAACTTATATTATAATGAAAACAAAACAATTTGTTGTTGTTGTTGTTATACTATGCGTATTCATGTTTGGCGCCAATGGGTTTACAAAAAGCAAATCAGTTCTTCAAGATAAGGAAATCGTTACCATAGTTGCTGTTTTTGATGGCTATGATGCTGATAATGGTTATGCATTTTTGGTTGCAGGTGAAGACGGCGATTTGGAAATCGTCTATTTTACAGATATTACTGAAGAGGCTTTAAAGTCAGTAAATTTAAAGTCGAATGATACAATTGGTAAGCGTTTTGAAATCACTTATGAAATCACAGAATACGAAGAAGAGGATGAAGATGGTTATACTGAGATTTTTGAACAATATACTATAATTAAGGTAAAAGCCTTGTAAGTAGCACAGAAAATTAAAATACATTAGGACCTCACGGATTTGTCATGCAAGCTGTGAGGTCTTTTTTTATTAAAACTTCCCAAGTGAATGCAGTAAACACGATAAGATACTCTATGCCAACAATCCAAAGGTTTTCGGTGTTTGACGCATTTGAATAGGCAAAATAGCTCAAAACAATTACCAAAGACCAAAGTAATGGAAACTTGTAATTGGTGAAAACACACAACAATACCGGTGTTGCAATATACCATGGATGGACTGTAGTACTTAAAAATAAATAGCAGGTAAACACTAAAATGATGGAGCTTATTAATTGCGGTAAGGTATTATTAGATTTTAAAAATGAAAATCCTAAAATAATGAGCACAGAAAGCATTGGGAGTACCGTTGTAATAATGGCAATTTCATTGTAACCTGTAATGGCATAACCAATGGCGCGAGCAATGTAGTATATACTGGCATTAAATTCAAAATCACCAAACCAAAGTCCAACGGTTTTAGCATAATTGGTAATAAATTCCATTGAAAAAAAAGGAAGGAAAAACAACAATACAGTAACGCTAATTATCGCGCTAAAAAGCATCAATTTAGAAAACCTATGTACAAATGAAGTGTCGCTTTTTTGCTTCATAAAATAGCCGTAAAATAGGGGTAGAAACATTAAAGGAATCAACTTTACAGAGATGGAGCAAGCGAGTATGACTGCAGCCCATTTCCATTTTCCGCAGTGTAACAAATACAAACTCCAAATCAAAAAGAAGAGCATGACTCCTTCAAAATGAAGATTTCCTGTAAACTCAATAATAATAAAGGGATTTAAAATATACCAAAAGATTCTATTTGATGGCAGTTTAAGCCGTTCTAAAAGTTTTTTACCAAAATACAGAACACCTATATCAGCAGCGATAATTATAAGACGGAGGCTTATTACAGAGCCTAAAATACTTTTACCTGTAACTAGAGCTGCAATTAAAAAGCAAAGCTGGTTGAGTGGTGGATAATTGGTGTAGTGAGACGCACTTAAACTGCCCATACCATTGTATAAGTCTTGTGTTTGAGTAACAGGAAATACTTGATTGTCTATAAAATAATTAGGGGTGTAGAGATAAGGATTAAAGCCTTCCAAAATTAAACGACCATCCCAAATAAAACGAAAAAAATCCTGAGATAAATTAGGAATGGCGACCAGGAATAAAAGTCTAAATAAAATGGCAGAGGCCACCAAAAGTCTAAAATGAAACCCTGATGTCTTTAACAATTGATAGGTAAATACAAAAAGGGCAGTGTAAAGCAGTAAAAGTTTTGTTAGATCTATTCTCGCCAAATCATAGGCAAAGGCCATATAGAAAATGACACTCAACACTATAAAACCTGAAGCAATTTTGTGGTATTTAAAAAAGTTGCTGAGTCTAGGCATACTTCCAAAGATAGAATTTTTATAAAGGGATTTTAGAAAAATCTACTTTTGATAGTGCAATTAAATCTTAGAACTTATAGATTTAAAAAACACATAACCAAAGCCAATACAGAGCATAAGATGAAATGGAAATAATCCAAAATCACCACCTTGGTCTCCAACAACAAAAGCACTGTACATGCCAAAACCAAAATAAAGCATTAATAAGCCTTCAAGAATTACGTGAGGAGACATTTTCTTGATTAGATATTTATTGCCCTTCCATGAATCGCGAATGGTATTAATATTAAACTTCGGGGTTCTAATAAACTCGCTTCGTTTACCAGCATGACCCTCGAGTACCGCAATAGAATTATGAAGTGAAAACCCCATAGCTATAGAGAAAAAGGTAAAAAACATACCTATGTAATTGAAGAATTTTTTGAAACCACTACCGTAAATACTGCGATACATAAACCAATAACACACAAAAAATATAATGGTACTGACCACAAAGAAGCTCATAATATAAAAGTAATTACGCAAGTGAGCGTACTCATTTTTAATATAGAGCATAGGTATGCTGAGCACGGCGACGGTAAAAATACTCAAGAACATCGTACTATTTAGAAGATGTAATAAGCCATGCACCTTGGTTTTAGTAGAAATATTATCAGATTTTATAACGCGCCAAAGCATTTTTCTAAAGTTTTCTGCTCCTCCCTTATTCCAGCGAAATTGCTGTGAACGTGCGGCACTGATTACAACGGGTAATTCGGCTGGGGTCTCAACATCTTCAAGATATTTAAATTCCCAATTCTTAAGCTGTGCTCTATAACTTAAATCTAAATCTTCAGTAAGCGTATCTCCTTCCCAGTTTCCGGCATCAAGAATACATTCCTTTCTCCAAACGCCAGCCGTTCCATTAAAGTTTATAAAATGGCCTTTACTGTTTCGGCCAACCTGCTCTAAGGTAAAATGTGCGTCCAATGCAAAAGCCTGAATTTTGGTAAGCAAAGAATAGTTTCTATTAATATGTCCCCAACGCGTTTGAACTACACCAATTTTTTCATTTTTAAAATAGGGAATCGTGCGCTTTAGCCAGTTTGGTTTTGGTAAAAAATCAGCATCAAAAATGGCAATAAATTCACCTTTAGCAATTTTTAAACCTTCTTTTAATGCCCCGGCTTTAAAGCCAGATCTATCTGTTCTGGTAATGTGGGTAATATCTAAACCTGTTGCCGCTAGTTTTTCAATATGGGCTTTTGTGGTGATAAGCGTTTCATCTGTAGAGTCATCCAATACCTGAATTTCCAATTTATGTTTAGGATATTCTAAAAGCGCGATATTTTCGAGCAGACGATCCATAACATACATCTCATTAAATACGGGAAGTTGAATGGTAACTAGAGGAATTTCTTCGGGCCGAGATAAGTCAAACGTAACACAATCTTCTATTTTCTTTTTTGAAGAAAGATAGTTAAATAGTAAGTTTAATTGTGCCAATGCATATAAAAAAATAAGCCCTATAGCAATGGTGTAAATAACGATAATGAGGTATTGAACGTAGATCACTTAAAACTGTATTTAAAAATCCATCCAAGAATTTTTATGCCGGCAAAGATAGCACCTTTTATGGTTCCTGAAACTTTTGAGACCCCAATTCTATTTCTATATTTTACAGGAATTTCGCTGTAGCTGATTTTTTGTTTTAAAACTTTAAGTTGCATTTCTACCGTCCAACCATAAGTTTTATCTTCCATGTGTAATTGAAGCAGCGTGTTGTACTTTATCGCTCTAAAGGGTCCTAAATCTGTAAATGTCGAATTAAAAAATAAAGTCATTAATCGGGTTGCTAGCCAATTACCAAATATTTGAGGCTTCGTCATGGATCCTTGCTCACGAAGCGATTTAACCCGAGCTCCAACGACAAAATCAATCTGTTCTTCTATAATAGGTTGAACTAGTTTTGGTAATTCTTCAGGGTAATCACTGAAATCTCCGTCCAAAAATACAACAATATTTGGTTTTTCTTTTTGCCTCGCAATGTAGTCCATGCCTTTTAAACAGGCATAACCGTAACCTTTTTGTTTTTCAACTAATACTGTAGCTCCTGCTTCTCTTGCATTAATCTCAGTGGCATCTGTTGAATTGTTGCTTACAACAATCACTTCATTAACATTTTCAGGAATCGCCTTTACCACCAAAGCAATAGAATTTGCTTCGTTATAAGCAGGAATAATTACGTTTATAATGGGCATTCAGTTAGTTTGAAGGTGCAAAAATAAGGTTTTAAGAGATATGAAAAGGATAGTTTTTCTATTCAACTGCAACTAAAAACGTTGACTGCTATGGAGAGCTACTTCTGATTAATTAAATCCATAAGATCGACATCATTACCCAATAAAATCTCATTAGAATTAATTCTACCTTTCATGCTGTCGTTTTCTAATTTTAACACACCTCTTGGGCAAACGGCCGCGCATATCCCGCAGCCTACGCAGCTAGAGCGCACAATGTTTTCACCTTTTTGAGCGTAAGCTCTTACATCAATTCCCATTTCGCAATAGGTGGAACAATTACCACAAGAAATACATTGCCCACCATTGGTGGTAATTCTAAATTTTGAAAATAAGCGTTGCTGAAAACCTAAAATAGCAGCCATGGGACAACCGAATCTACACCACACCCGATTGCCAAAAATAGGGTAGAAGCCCGTGCCAACAACACCAGAAAAAATGGCGCCAATAAGAAAAGCATACGTTGATCTTAGCGTTTCTGCTTTAAACAAAAATAGTTTTGTTTCTGAACTAAAAACATGAAGCGCTAGTAAGGCAATGATAATCACAAAATAGCCCACAGCACCGTAGAGCGCATCTTTTCGGAATTCATTGCGCTTAAAAACCATGGTAGCAACAAAAACTAAAGTAAGAAGATCGGCGACACCATAGAGAAACACGTCTCTCGTTAGCCAGTATTTGTTTGCGTCATAACCCAAATAAGAATAAATAACGGCTGTCGTCATTAAGACCACAAAAACTAAAACACTATGAATTACCCAGCGCTCTACGTTCCATGCAAATTGTCTTTTGTCACTCAACTGTCTAAAAGAGTCTCCAGCAGTTTCGGCCAAACCACCACAGCCACAGACCCAGGAGCAATACCAGCGTTTACCGTATTTGTAAGTTAAAATGGGTGTAATAATAAAGATAGAAACAATGCCAAAAATGAGCATAGCCATACCTATGCTGCCTGAACTTAAAAAGGCATTGACGCGGTAGTGTTCAAAATTATAATAGTTTAAAGGCCATATACTTTTAAGATCATAATAAGGTAAATCAGAATTCATAACATACATAAACTCCGGAATTAAAAATGCAAATCCCAATTGAAAGAACATCACCGAAACAGTCCGTATTTGCTGATAGCGATTATGCCGATATTTTAAAAGAAATTTATACCCAAAAACCAGAATAGCCAGGGTGTAAAGCGTACCATAAACAAACCACTGGCTTGCTGGTCGGCCACTTAAGAGTTGACTTAACGGATCAAATAATGCAATTAAGCCTGTGTTCTCAGAACCATCAGTGCCTGCACCAAGTAAACCTTCATAAAAATAAAGGACGATGTAAAATAAGGTTAAAACAATACCCGTAAGCCAGGCTAGCGTACCACGGGACGAGATAGATTTAAACCAAACGCCATCATTTTTTATACCCTTTTGCTTATTGAGATAGGCGTCATTTGCAAAAATTAAAGTACCAATTGCAATCAGAGCTAAAGAAACCGTAAGTAGGATGCTATGATTTGGTAAATCGATATTGAACAAGGCCAAAACCAAAATGAAAAAACCAATGGCACCTAAGCCAACTCCTAATTTTTGTTTTCCTGTTAGGTCTTGTGCTTCTGGTTGCACCAGAGACATACTGAGATCTTGCTTATGGCTCATAATGTAGTAGTTTGAAGTTGTTTGGTATATGCGGAAAGAATATCGTTTTCAAAATTTGAATAAAATTCAGGATCAAAATTAGCTTCAGAGAGATGCTGGATGACGTAATCTAAATCGCGTTTTTCAGTTAACCATCTATCAAAAGTTTCATGACGCATTCTAATGCCAAAGGTATTAATACCTAAAAACTGTGAGTTGTCTTTATGATAGGCTACAGTAATACATTTGGTGTCATCTTGGTGTTTCCAATGAAAATGCTTTTCATAGTCGGGCTTAAGAAGGTCACTAAATACCCAACCGTAAGTTTGGTATTCAATGTCTAAAAACTTGGCGGAGTTAAACCAGTGACCGGGCTTGTATTCCATTCGATTTCCGCAGAGGGTTTGTGCTAGAGTTTCGCCCATCATTCTTCCCGTATACCAAACGGCTTCAATGGGTCTGCGATTACCAATCGCTTCATGTTGCTCTGCACAATCACCAATAGCGTAAACATCTGGAACGTTTGTTTCTAAAAAACGATTTACTTTGACGCCTTTACCAATTTCAATTTCAGAATCTTTTAAAAAATTGATATTTGGAGACACACCAGCCGTTAAACCCACCACATCGCAGACAATTTCTTCGCCTGTCTCTTCAATGATTACGGATTTAACTTTTCCGTCGTCATCAGCTATTATTTCTTTTAAATTCGACGAAAGACGCAAATCGATATGATGATTTTTGATATGTCTGTTAATCATTTCACTCTCACCTTCGGGTAGAACACCGTTCCAAAAACTCGCTTCGCGCACTAAAAATGTCACAGGAATATTTCTAGAACTGAGCATTTCGGCTAACTCAATGCCTATAAGTCCGCCACCTACAATTACCGCCCTTTTACAAACTTCATTATTGGGCGCATAGGCTTCAAGTTGCTCTAAATCTTGTTTGTGATACATGCCCAAAACACCTTTTAAATCTTGGCCTGGCCAACCAAATTTATTGGGCTTGCTTCCTGTAGCAATCACTAATTTATCGTATTTTATGAAGTCGCCTTCAGCAAAATGAAGTGTTTTAGATGTGGTATCAACTTGTGTCACATACGCCTTTTTAAGCTCAATTCTGTTTTTTTTCCAAAACCAGTTTTCGTAGGGTTGGGTGTGCTCAAATTTCATGTGTCCCATATAAACATACATCAAAGCTGTACGCGAAAAAAAGTAATCGGCCTCCGCAGAAATCAGTGTAATTTTTTTATCGGAAAGCTTTCTGATATGCCGGGCAAGTGTTACTCCAGAAATCCCATTACCAATAATAGCGATGTGTTCCATATTTTTTGGCCCGAGTAGTCGGGTTACTTTTTGGTGGTTTATTAACCTAATAGTCGAAGGTTTTGTTAAAACCTTATTTACAAAACGCAAATTTTCTAAATTTAAGACTATTTTTATAATATGCGTTATGTTTTCTGTTTCCTTCTTACTCTTATTATTGCAGGCTGCGCCGCTAGTTTACGCGTGCCCTACAAGATTAACGGAGTGAGCTTTGTGGCTTCGAGAAATCCGGTGGATACGACTCATACAAAGCCCGTAGTAAACATCAACGCGAATGCAGCAGCCATTATGCCCTTTGGTTTTATAAAAGATTTGAGTCATCCAGAGGTTATTTATGATACGGATCGTCAATGGTTTGGCGAAACTAGAGTAGGAGCAAAGCAATACATTGAAACCTTGAGAGACCATCGCATAAATATTATGATAAAACCACAAATCTGGGTATGGCGTGGTGAATTTACAGGTCTGATAAAAATGAAGTCTGAAGCCGATTGGAAGCTTTTGGAAACTTCGTATTCCGACTTTATTCTTCACTATGCGGAATTGGCTGAAGAGGTAAATGCCGAAGTATTTTGTATTGGCACGGAACTCGAGGAATTTATAAAAAATCGACCAGAGTATTGGAGTTACCTAATAGAAAATATAAGAACCATTTATAAAGGCAAACTAACCTATGCTGCTAATTGGGACGAATTTTGGAACACACCATTTTGGGAAGAACTCGATTATGTTGGTATTGACGCCTATTTTCCAGTCAGTGATCAACAGACACCGAGCGTTGCCGATTGTTTAGAAGGATGGGAAAAGCATAAAGCGGGCTTAATAAGCTTTTCCGAAACTTTAAATAAACCCATTTTGTTTACTGAATTTGGCTACAGAAGTGTAGATTATACGGCTAAGGAACCTTGGCGCTATGATAGGCGCATGACTTCTGTTAATCTTGAAGCTCAAGATAATGCCACAAAAGCCTTATTTGAGGCTGTATGGAATGAGCGTTGGTTTGCAGGCGGTTACCTCTGGAAATGGTTTATAGATCATGAAAATGCTGGTGGAATAAAAGACAATCAGTTTTCACCTCAAAACAAACCTGTTGAACAAACCATTAAATCATTTTATAAAACCTATTAGTAGATGCGAACATTAGTAATTGGAGATATACACGGCGGATTAAAGGGATTTATCCAACTTGAAGAGCGCATGGATCTGAGCAAAGAAGATACGCTAATTTTTCTCGGAGATTATGTGGATGGCTGGAGCGAGTCTGCACAAGTTATGCAGTATTTAATAGAGCGTTCTAAAACGAACTCTTGCATATTCATCAAAGGAAATCATGATGTATGGTGTGAAGACTGGTTGAGGACCGGGGAAGAAAATAGCGTTTGGTACAATCACGGAGGAAAGGAAACCATCAAAAGTTACCAAGGCTTTTCCGAAGCTGAAAAACAGGAGCATTTGCAATTTTTTGAAGCTATGAAACTTTATCATATTGATAAAGACAACAGACTTTACCTTCACGCAGGCTTTACCTCTATGCATGGTGTTGAAAAAGAAATACATGAAGAGAATTTTTATTTTGATAGAACACTATGGGAGATGGCATTAATTATGGATAGACGCGTACAAAGAAACTCGGAAGTATATCCAAATCGACTGAAGCATTATTCTGAAATTTACATCGGTCATACACCAACCATTAACTACAATAAAATGCTTCCCATGAATGCCGCTAACGTTTGGAATATCGATACAGGTGCCGCCTTTACCGGAAAATTATCAGGAATTAATATTGAAACCAAAGCGATTTTTCAAAGTGATGTTTTAACAGATTTATATCCTAATGAGCAAGGGAGAAATAAGACCTAATTAGCACAGATGCTTTTTGTAATAGGCATATAAATCGTCAGGTGAAGCTCCCAACCATTTTTTTAAATGAATACGCAAATAATAGTATTGTACCTTCCATAGACCATGTTTTTTATACATCCGTGCCGAGGTCCTAAGTTTTTTATTGATGACTACAAATTGTCTACACGCATAGAGGTTGTTTGTTAAAATATTATCTTCATAAATAGTAAAGCGTTCGTCGTAACCTCCAATCTCTTCAAAGAGGGATTTTGTTATAAATAGACTTTGGTCGCCACCTCTGCACACTTTCCAGTTAAATTGCGTCAACCAACTGACAAGGCGTAACCACCAATGCTTATGGTCAAATTGCATTCTAAAACAACCGGCTTGATGGCCATTGTTAATTTCATTTAAGATGAGTTCGTCAAAATGTTTAGGTGGAAATGAATCCGCATGAAGAAAATAAAGAACTTCTTCTTTGGTATTTTTGGCACCAAAATTCATTTGTTTGGCTCTGCCTTTAGCAGAGTTGATGAGCCTGATCTCTGTCTTCTGCGATGACGTCTGGGTATCATCAGATTTCAAATATTGAAGATCTGAAATATGTTTTTTTATAATAGGTATTGAACCGTCAGTACTTCCACCATCAATAATCAAAATTTCTGAAATGTACGATGCTGATGAATTTTCGATAAGATGCTGTATTAATTCAACTATAGTTTCAGCTTCGTTTAAAACGGGAATTAGTA
>CAYMDB010000061.1:0-11185 GCA_964388865.1 uncultured Flavobacteriaceae bacterium | reverse complement strand
AAAACGCAAATGATTTCAAAAACTTTGAGTTTGAATTGATTCGTTACTTCTCGATGCCCTCACCTATTTCTGAAGCTGAATTCGGAAAAATGAGTGCTACAGATATCGCAGGAACCATATACAAAGCAGCCTTTAAGCACTATCGCGATAAAATGCAGCGCAATGCCGATTTAGCATTTCCTGTAATTGAAAATGTATACAAAACCCAACGCGACCGCTTTAAGCGAATCGTGGTGCCATTTACAGATGGAGTCAAGAATTTACAGGTGGTTACCGATTTAGAGAAGGCCTACCAATCTAAAGGTAAACAATTGGTTAATGATTTCGAAAAGAACATCACCTTAGCTATCGTAGATGATTCCTGGAAAACCCATTTACGTAAAATGGATGAACTGAAGCAATCTGTGCAGTTAGCGGTTCACGAGCAAAAAGATCCCTTATTAATTTATAAGTTTGAGTCTTTTGAGTTGTTTAAAAGCATGATTGACCAAGTTAATAAAGATGTTATTTCTTTCTTATTTAAAGGTGAAATTCCACAAGAAACCGCTGACACTATTCAAGAAGCCAGAGCACGTAAGCAAGAAAAATTAGAAATCAAGAAAGACGAGATTCCTAATTTAGATGAGCGTTCATCGCAAAACAGAGCTGCTGGTGCCAATACCCAACGTCAGCCACAAGTGGTAGAAACTATTGTTAGAGAACACCCAAAAATTGGACGTAACGACAAAGTGACTATCAAACATGTGATGAGTGGCAAAAGCAAAGAAGTGAAATACAAACAAGCCATTCCTTTAGTTGATAAAGGAGAATGGGTTTTAGTCGAATAACTCCAAATTTCTACGAAAGCAGGAATCTTATTAATCAAATGCGTCTCTCTTTGTCATTCTGAATTTATTTCAGAATCTAATTAAATAGAACCCATTTCAAAATCCTAAATCCTGATGCAACCCATCAGGATTTTCTTTTGCACCGAGGCAATACTCCCACAAATAATTATTTGCAACCCTAAGCTCTAATTTTATAATCTATTTCATAGCTTTACAACGCAATCAAAACAAACAATTCAACTTGATGAGCGTGGGTAAACTCACCAATCAATAAAAGACATTACACTAAAAAAATGGAAAGTAAATTTAATATAGCGGTACTCATTGATGGCGACAATGCACAGCCAAAACTGATGAAAGAGATCATCGAAGAAGTTTCAAAATACGGCAAAGCCACCATCAGACGCATCTACGGCGACTGGACTACCCAACACATGAACGGCTGGAAAAACATCATCAACCAGCATTCTGTAAGTCCAATTCAGAAATTCTCGTATACCACAGGCAAAAATTCAACAGACAGCTCCCTTATTATTGATGCTATGGATATTATGCACGCCAAACACACCGAAGGCTTTTGCATTGTTTCAAGCGATAGTGATTATACGGGACTCGCCAAACGGATAAGAGAAGAAGGTCTCTTTGTTATGGGCATTGGTGAAAAGAAAACCCCAGAGGCTTTTGTGCGCTCTTGTGAGGTCTTTACCTTTACAGAAAATTTAGCTCAAGAAGAAGAACACGATTTAACTTCCAAGGAAAATACGCCAGCAGAAAAAGGTAAACCAAGACGCAAAACAGCGCAGTCCAAAACCAAATTGTCTCAAAAAGATTTGAATACCATCGATAAGGCTTTCGATATTTCTACAAATGAAGAGGATACCGCACACATCTCTACCTTAGGTTTGAATATCAGAAAAATAGATCCTAGTTTCGATCCGAGAAGTTATGGCTATAAAAGCCTCACCAAACTATTTGAAAATATTGCTAAATACGAAGTTATTAAAAATGAAGTTGGCGGTTTAAACCATCCGCTATTGCGCATTAAATAAAAGATTTCGAAAAGCTTGAGCTTCATATACCAAGCTATATATCTTATTTTTATGACTTCATTTTGGTAGAAATGTTTAAAAATTTTGAAGATAAAAAGTATCTTTGACTTTTAATTGCAGACCTATGAATCCATCAGCTAATGGCTGGATAAAAAAACTACTCAATCAAGTTTCTGAAACAACCTATTCGAAAACAGAAACTGAGGAGTTTTACCAAAAATTAAAGCACACCGGATTCATATACGGCAGCAATGTTAAGGTGGTTTTAGACCTTGTAAAACCCTTCGATTTTTCTGAAGAGGAACGCTGTAAAATCAATCTGCTACTCACCTTCTACTTTTTCCACCACAAAGAAAACCCCAACGAAAATTTCATAGAACATGTCATTAGATATTACAAATCTATTAGCGACCAGAAACGTTCATTTTTTGAAGATCTGTTTAGAGAACAAAAACCCGACAGATTATTAGAAAACATGATTGACAAGCGCATTCATATCGATGATAATATCATTACAAAAAGCTTTAATTACTTTTTAATCAATGCCTTTTTGTTTATTGATGTGCTCGGGTATCAACGCTTTTTAAAAGACGAAAAAGATATAAAAGGCTATGTCAACACCCTTGAATCTGCCTTAGAAACCATAGTGTTTACCGTCATTGATAATAAAACAGAAAAATCGGAATATGAGGATAATCTGGTGAAGTTATTTGAAAGTTCTATTCGCCATGAACATGCAGAACTACCTTCTTACGATGCTGCTATTTCTTTTATCACATCGCCCTTAGAAAAACTTTATCTCATCGATTTGGTCTGTATGGCCTACTGGACGGACAAGGTCATTGATAAAGAAGAGTATTCCTTTTTAAATCAGTTGAAAACAGACCTCGTCATAGACGACGAGAGTATTGCGCATTCCGTTGAGGCTATTAACACGTTTTATGACGAACACAAAGAAGATGTTGCTTTTTTAAGTTCCAAAAATCTGGCACAGAGCTTTTATAATAACAGCAGTAAAATTGTTGTTAAACTCATAAAAAGAAACAGCACACGTTTAATTAGAGAGCTTTCGGAAAGTAAAGAAGCTATGGCGCTTTTGGCGCATTCCACGCATCGTCATTTAACCGTAGAAGAACAAAAAAAAGTACAATCCCAATTATTAGATATTTTTAAATCCATACCGAGCTTGGCTATTTTTATGCTTCCGGGTGGTATGATTTTATTGCCCCTGTTTGTGAAATTTATCCCGAAATTATTGCCCTCAGCTTTTGATGATAACAGAATAGAAGAAAAGGACTAGCACTACTAGCCCTTAGCTTCTATATAATCTAAAACAGCTTGCTTGGTGGTAAACCAATTTCGACCTTCTTTATGGGCATCAATTTTCCCTTGCCGCGCTAATAAACTTACGTATTCTTGACTGTATGGAATTTCGGGCTCTTTAACAATACTAGAAATAGCTTCATAAGCCTTGTCTAAACCAGGGACTGCACTGAGATAAATGTTGAGACTTCGCTCTGCAGATTGACTCATCAAAAGCATAAGTTTACTGTAATTACCAGAATTGGCCTGGTTTAATGCCGCATAATATTTGACTCTATCATTGGTAAGGATGATAGCCGGTGGAAAACCATGACGCATTATAAGTAAATTCATAGCCAAACGGACCGTGCGACCATTACCATCAAAAAAGGGGTGAATCCATACAAATTTGTGATGAAAAACCGCAGCGAGCTCAATTGGGTTTAAGCCCTGAGGATTGGTATTGATGTAATCTACTAAACTATCTAAATAGTCTGAAACATGAATTGCATTCGGTGGTACAGAATTAGCACCAGATATGCGAACCCCTGCATTTCTTAAACGCCCAGCATAATCGTCTTCTATAGAACGAAGCACCAAAGCATGAAGTTCTAAAAGATCATTTGTCTTTAACACATAATCTTTGTGAACAAACTTGTAAAGTTTATGGATAGCTGTTTCGTGGTTTTTGGCTTCAAAATGTTCTTTTAAGGATTTGCCTTTAACGGTAACTCCTTCTTGCAAAACCATTTGTGTTTCTCTAAGAGTAAGCGTATTGCCCTCTATGCTATTGCTATTATAGGTCCATTCTATAAAGAGGGCCTCTTTGATATTTTGGAGAACAATTTTAGGCAAGGGCCTAGCTTCGTTTAAAACCTTGAGCTTGTCTAACAACCGACTAAATGTAGGGTCTAAATCTTTGCGATATGTTGTACCAATATTCCACACACCTCAAAGGTACAAAATATCGGATAGATATAAAAATTATTCTATCCGATATTTAAGCTAACCAATTCTTAAAATCTTTTACACGCTCTCGGGCTACAATAACTTCCTGTTCTTTAAAATGCTTCAATTTAATCTCTAATCGTGAATTGGTATAACTTACCATATCCTTGATAGCGTTGATATTCACATAAAACTTCCTGCTAATTCTAAAAAACACATGAGGTTCTAAATCGTCCTCTAACTGATCTAAAGTGGCATCTAACAAATAATTTCGACCTTCGCAGGTATAAGCATAGGTGCCTTTGTTTTCGCTGTAAATGCATTCAATGTCTTCAATATTAATAAGCTTTAAATGCTGACCTACCTTCACCGAAAATCGTTTTTTATACTCGCGCTCAATCGGATTTACGAGTAGTTTTTTAATATCGTTGAAATCTAAAGTAACCACTTGTTTTTGTGGCGTTCGAGTCTGATATTTTTCAACAGCTGTTTTTAAATCGTCCTCATCAATCGGTTTCAATAAATAATCGATGCTATTGAGTTTGAAGGCCTTTAATGCGTATTCATCGTAAGCGGTAGTGAAAATTACGGCCGACTTAATATCCACAGCTTCAAAAATCTCGAAAGACAAACCGTCACTTAATTGAATATCTAAAAAAATCAAATCGGGATGCAGATTGTTTTTAAACCAATCTACAGACTCTTCAACAGAATGCAACATCGTTTTAGCTTCAATATTTAAAGCGCTCAACATGCGCTGTAAACGGCGAGCTGATGGTTTTTCGTCTTCTATAATAATGACATTCATAACTTTAAAATCTAAAAATTAACTACTCCCAATTTCTGCGTTCCTTCTCCATGTATTCCTCTATCTTTTTGTTTTCCCAATCTTTTCCGAAGATAAAATTAGGACCAAAAACACCTAAGAAATGAAAGAGTAATCCAATCCCCCAGAAAATGGCTGTGGCATAGGTACCAAAGCTGGTAAAACCTTCGCCTGAATTCACTCCAATAAGAATGATTAGAAACAAATTAATAATGACATATACCGCTAAATGCCAGTAAAAACCGACGATGGATTCCACTTTTTTCTTCGCTCTTAGATAGGCTTCTTCCTTTCTGAAATCAGAAAGCTCGTCCGCTTTGTTATACGGTTCTAAACTGTACTTTTCCATGATGTTATTATTTTGATTTTTTTGATAGCTCTTCTGCCATTAATTCTTCAATTTTACGTGCTTCCCATCCGCTGACAAAAACCACGCTGATAAAGTGTAAGACTAAGATTAGTCCCCAAATCACCCAGACACTTAAGACGTTAACGCTTAATAATTCGTCAATAAAATTATCCCATTGATCTAAATCATTAGACACTTTAAATAAAGTGATGACTAAATTTATAATCAGATATATAGCGAGGTGGTTATAAAAGCCTTTCACTTTTTCCACTCTATGCTTCGCCTTTAGATACTTTAAACTTGAATCTTGTATTTTCATATTAAAACCCTTTAAATTTCTGATGCTTTATTAGCACTTCATTAGAACTTGGCTCACTAATCTCGCCTTTGGGTAGATTGAAATGTAAACTTTAGTTCTATCGGTTATTTTGATTTTCCTTACGCATATACTCTTCAATTTTGCGTTTTTCCCAATCGCCACCTAATGGTCCATTATCTACAAAAACTCTATAGGCTTGAAATAATAAACTTATACCCCAGCCTGCCATAGGAAACCAAAACCATTGGATGGTATGACTCGAAAATTTAAAATAGATAAAAATCAAAAGAGGAATAATAACGCAATAGGCCATAAGACTGTAATAAAAGCCTTTGAGTTCTTCTACACGCTTGCGTGCTCTTACATAATGATCGTTTAATTGACCTTGTGGTTGCTGTAATGTTCTCATGATACTTACTTGTTTTGTGAGCATAGGAATTGCAACTGCAAAATCCTCGGCGCGTTGATTGATGTGTACTTTGCGGTTAGAAAGCAGAGCGTAGCGTTGTTTAATATTTTCCAATCCTACTCCACTGCTCTTTTTTACTATTTGTTTAGGTTGAAGATTATTTAACACCACTAAGTGCTCACCATCTTCATATATTTTTATGTGCAAGGGTTTGCTCGAGGTTACCATGTTATGCTTTACGGCATTTTCTAACAACAGTTGTAAGGATAAAGGCACCACCTTACTTTCGGGATTTGATGCCTTTTCTGGCATTTCAAAAATAATACTGTCTTCAAATCGCATTTTCAAAAGCGTCATATAGGTCTTGGCAAAATTTAGCTCTTCATCTACCGTGACCAACTCTTTACTTTTTTGTTCTAAAACATAGCGATAAACTTTAGACAAGGATGTTGTAAACTTTTGCGCTGCTTCAGGATTTTCCTCAATTAAACTTGTGAGTACATTAAGGCTGTTAAACAAAAAATGCGGATCGAGCTGATTCTTTAAAGCATCAAACTTGGCACTTGCTGCACCAGCAATAACTTTTTGTTCCTTAATTTTATTTTTTTGGTAACGGTTATAAAAATAAATGCCATAAAAAACAGAAACTATAATCAGTGTTATACCGAGGCCAAACCAGTAACCTCCCCAGGATTCATTTGCAATAAATATTTCAAAAGACTCCCCAAAAATTCCAACTTCTACAATAGCGCGAAGTATAAAAATAGTAATGATTGAAATTATAGTGCTTCCTAAAACCCCATAAACAATACGTTGTAAAATATCGAAGGTTTTAAAAGTCCGGTTTCTCATAAAGCCAAAAAACAAAGAGTTCACATAGCTCAATGAAAAGGTATAAAGTTGATAGATGCCAAAGTAGATTAAAAAGGTATTGACACTCCCAAAATCGAAGCCTGTTGACAGGAAAGATCCAATGACAAAAACAAGACTTCCCATAAGAAAAGTAACCCACAACTTTTTAACTAACTTCGACATAATGGTTTGTTCTTTTACTCTTTACACTGATTTGTGGCTTCCTCTGCGCGTTGCTTTCCCCAGTTAGGATGAAATGCACCCTCTGCTTTAAAGGTATTAAAAAGTTCAATTGATGCTTCCATCTCCTTGCAATACGGAGTGGTATCTTTTCCGAAATATTTTGCGCTTCCCATACCCCATTCGGCTTTTCCAAAAACAACTCTCGGATTGTTTGGTGCCAACTGATAGGCTTTTTCGTAGAGCTCAGTTATTTTAGAACTGTATTTCATGCCGTAAGTCATGCCGTCATATGCCACCCAATTGGTATACACCTGTGCTTGCAGTACTAATAATTCGGCATTATTTTCACTTTTAGACATGGCCAAATCTAAATGCTCTTGGGCTTTATCGAGCTGAGCTTTTAAAAGTGTAGCATCTTTGGTCTTCCAACTTTTTATACTGTTAATTTGAGCGATATAGTAGTTAGGTAACCACTGGTCTTTTTCGACATTGGCAATACGTTCAAATGTATTTTCAGCGTCCTCTAGTTGATTGGTTTTCCAAAGTTCAAAGGCTTTGGTCATGCCCTTTTCAAAATTGGTCTGTGCTTGTGTAAGTCCTGTAACTGCAACAAAGACTATAAGTATTACATTTTTCATACTGTTAAAGTTTTATAGTTATCGTTTTATTTTCTTTGAGTTCAAACTTAGCATCCTCCCATTTTGGGGGGGCCATAAATCCAGTGGCATCATTAGAGCAACCGTAATCCTCCTTTGGTATGCCCATGAAATTGGTGTCCATTTTGCCGTTGTCGTTTTCATCGTGAAAAATAGAAACCGCATAAGTCCCTGCTGGAAGATTTTCAAAAGTCACCTCGCATCCCTTATTCCTAATTTCGCTTTTTAAATCTTGAAAAGGTTGTTTCAGGAAATTAGCTTTTACCTTGTAAAGGGCTAAAAATATTTTGCCCTCATTACTGCTAGCGCCTTCAACATTTACCGTGATAGTATACCAATCTTGTGCATTTAATTGGGCACTTATAACTAAAATGGCTAGGATTGAAACGATTCTTATTAATGTGTTCATGGGTCTTTGATTTAAGTTGATACAAATATCTGACACAAAGCTTAACTTTTAAAACGAGACCTACTGAATTGTGATTTTTTAAGGACGAATTGTGATTTTTTTAAATTCATTCCGTAAAACAGTAACTAATTCGCTTATTTTTATACCAATATTGTGTATCACATTCATAAAATCCAACCAAAAATGACCGCACCGCTTCACCAAGAATCCCCAACTCAAAAAAAATCAGTCTTTAAAATTCCTGTCATTCTAATCCTCTTCATCTTTTGTTCGGCATGGGTGTTTGCTCAAACTGACAAACGCTTAAAAGGTATAGAAAAACAATTTGAAGCCGTTTTAGAAACTACCAAAGCTCCAGGTTTTGCCGTGGCTATTGTAGAAGGAGACCAACTCATTTACAGCAAAGGTTTTGGGTTTAGCGATTACGAAAACAAAACTCCTGCCAATGCCAATACCGTTTATGCTATTGGTTCTTCAACAAAAGCATTTACCTCTGCGCTTTTAGGCCTGCTGCGCGAAGACGATGAACTTTCCTTTGACGACAGTCCGCGCGACTTTATACCAGGTTTAGAGTTTTACAATACCGAAATGAACAATACCATTAGCATTAAAGATCTGATGCGTCACAGCACCGGTTTACCGCGGCATGATGGGGCTTGGTATTTTTTTCCGAGTCATGATAAGGACAGCCTAATCGCAAGAATAAACTATCACAAACCGTTTACAGGCGTTCGTCAACAGTGGTATTACAATAATTTCGGGTTTTTAGCTCAAGGGGTTATTGCCGAAAACATTACAGGCAAATCTTGGGAGGACAATATTAACGAGGAGTTCTTTAAACCTTTAGGCATGACGCGTTCTACAACTGATATCAGCGGACTTAAAACAGGAACTAATGCCGCCATTGGTTACGATTTAGATGCCGATAGAAACATAGAAAAATTAGACTATTACGATATTGCTGGAATGTCTCCCGCTGGAAGTATTAACAGTAGCGTTAACGATATGAGCAAGTGGTTAATCACTTGGATTAACAAAGGAAAATACAAAGAAGAGCAGATTATTCCTGAAGCTTATGTAAAAGAAGCCATGAGTTCTCAGATGGTTGCTGCAGCCGGTTTTCCGGTGGAAGAATTACCCGATGTACAATTTGCTAATTACGGTTATGGTTGGTTTTTACACTCCTTTAAAGGCCACTATATGGTAGAACACGGAGGCAATATCGATGGCTTTTCAGCCAGTGTTGCCCTTTATCCATCAGACAGTTTGGGCATAGTGGTTTTAGCCAATCAGAATAACTCTGCCGTACCGCGATTAATTAGAAACATTGCAGCCGATTATATGCTAGGTCTTAAAAAAACAGAATGGGCAGCGCAATATAAAGCCGATTTAGAGGAAGCCTTAGCGGCTCAGAAAAAAGCCGAAGAAGACTCCGAGATATCCAACGTAAAAAACACCAGACCATCCCATACTTTTTTAGATTATACGGGAACCTACGAAAATGAAGGCTACGGTAAATTCACTATCAATGCTGAAAACGACTCGCTGTTTACAACACTGAACAAAAAGCGATACTATTTTAATCACTTTCATTACGATACCTTTGAACTTCTGGATGTTAAAAACAACAAAGTAGATACTGCGGCTATAGGCAAATCCTTAAAAGTGAGTTTTACTACCAACGAGGCTGGAGATATTGATTATTTAAAAACCAACATAGAACCCATGACCGATGCCATAGCATTTAAGCGTACACCAAATACTATAGACTTGGATGTCAAAACTTTAGAGCAATATGCGGGCAATTACGATTTGGCAGGCACAGAAATTAAGGCTTATATCAAAGACAACAACGTTCTGTACGTATTTCTAAAAGGTCAACCCGAATACGCCCTAATCCCAACCGCCACGCACAAATTTAATTTCAAAACCCTAGAAGTCTTTAAGATTGAATTTGTAGAAACCGAAGGAAAAATTACCGAAGTAAAGTTTATACAGCCTAATGGGACTTTTGTAGCTAAGCGGAAAGTTGCGGAATGAAAAGGATTGGTTTTTAGCTTTTTGAGATTGAGACTATTTGAGTGTATGCAGCTGTTAAGTGGAAGTAAATAATTCATTTCGCCCTTTTAATTAGTTGAGAAAGGGGTATATTTTGAAGCGTACAATACGTTGTAAACCATGCTAAAAAAGTCGACCGCACAAATAGCACATGCGGTTTTTGCCGACACACGAGCAAATGCTAAAAAAACCAAAAGAGCTCGTTTTGTGCCGACGCTAGACTGAAATAAAGAGAAATAGTGAACAAAAATGTAAGCAACGCCAGATGATCCACTTAAAATAATGGTTTCCTCTACAGTGTATGGTTCAGAAAGTGATTTAGACCAGATACACGCAATTTTAAGAGGCTATGGCTATGATGTGATGATGTCAAAACACGGCACTGTTTATGTCCCTATTGGCGTATCTAATGAGGAGGCTTGCCTCCAGGCTGTGGAAGATTGCGATTTGTTTCTCGGTATCATTTTTCCAAGATATGGATCAGGTATTACACACAAGGAATTTTCAAAGGCCATCGAATTGGATAAACCAAGATGGTTCATTTCGCATCATTTTATCGAATACACAAGGCAGCTAATGAAGCAATTCATGTTTGATGAAGGCGGGAGTAGAAAAGAGTTTGAAATACAAAGAACTTCTGTTTTGGACAGTATTAAAGTGGTCGATATGTACAATGAAGCCATACAAAATCACTTGGATTCTGATAAAAGAAGATCTCATTGGGCACATCCTTTTTTCAAAACTACTGAAACCTTTGATTTTTTAGGGACACAGTTCAGCAATATGGGAAGACCTGTCTATGAAATAAATAAACTAAATAACAATGAATAGCGAACAACTCATAAAAAGCCTTCTGAAACAAGGAGAAGGCGAGCAGCTCGAGTTTAAACAGGTTGTTCGCAAAGATGCCATTGGTAAAAGCATTTGTGCCTTTCTCAGTCATGACGGTGGTCAGGTGCTTATTGGCATTTCTGACGA
Organism: uncultured Flavobacteriaceae bacterium; assembly: GCA_964388865.1. Lineage (GTDB taxonomy): Bacteria > Bacteroidota > Bacteroidia > Flavobacteriales > Flavobacteriaceae > Winogradskyella. The sequence goes on along the minus strand of CAYMDB010000061.1, from coordinate 20 downwards.
TAAAAAAGTAGTCGGCATTA
>CAYMDB010000060.1:0-11239 GCA_964388865.1 uncultured Flavobacteriaceae bacterium | reverse complement strand
TACATCATAACTTGGAAAAGGCACCACATTTATAGTAACACTTTCTTCAGAATAATTGAAATGTATGCGGGTTTAAATTGATATTCGCTCATGTTCAATTATCTTTATAGCACAGAAATTAAAATAAATTCTCATGACTTACGAAAACATACTATCAAAGTATTCCAACGGTATCACAACCATAACCATTAACCGACCAAACAAGCTCAACGCTTTAAACAAAGCTACCATTGAAGAGCTGCACAAGGCATTTGATGCGGCAGATGCCCACAGCGACACCAAAGTCATTATCATTACCGGAAGCGGGGAAAAAGCCTTTGTTGCAGGGGCAGACATTAGTGAATTTGCAGATTTTAATGTTGAGGAAGGTGCTGAATTAGCAGCCCAAGGTCAAGATTTATTATTCAATTTTGTAGAAAATTTAGGAACACCAGTAATTGCTGCCGTAAACGGATTTGCACTTGGTGGAGGGCTAGAATTGGCTATGGCATGTCATTTTAGAGTGGCGAGTACCAATGCTAAAATGGGCTTACCAGAAGTATCTCTTGGGGTTATTCCGGGGTATGGCGGTACACAACGGCTCCCACAATTAGTAGGAAAGGGTAGAGCCATGGAAATGGTAATGACCGCGGGAATGATAGACGCTCAGCAAGCCTTAAACTACGGATTGGTAAACGATGTGGTTGAACAAGACGAGTTACTTCCACTTTGTGAAAAGATGGCCTCTAAAATTATGCGAAATTCATCAGTAGCCATTGCAGAAGCTATTAAAGCTATTAATGCCAACTATAAAGATGGCGTCAATGGTTTTGAGATAGAAATTGAAGCCTTCGGAAATTGTTTTGGCACCGAAGATTTTGTTGAAGGAACCACGGCATTTTTAGAAAAACGCAAGGCTGAGTTTCCTGGGAAGTGAAATTGGTCTATTGAAAGTTTAATAAAAATTAAAACATATAGCAAATGCTTAAAAAACTTCTGGTTATTACTTTAATCCTACTTATAAATTTTCAAGGAAATAGTCAAGTTACAGATGTTATTACAAATCTTTCATCACCGGCAGGAATAGTAATTAACAATGGAAAACTTTATGTAGCAGAACGAGAAAACAATAAAGTTATTGAATTTGACTTACTTACGGAAAATTCAACTGATTTTGTAACAGCATTAGCACTTCCAACGGGATTAATAAAACGGGCTGACGATTTGTTAATTGCAGAACATAATGGGTTTAAGATTTCCAAGAAAGATGTAACACTTTCGCCATCCGAGGCTTCAGATTATATTATGTTTCAAACCCCACCTTTTGTGGAGCCATGGGGCATAGTAATTTCGGAAGATCAAAATACCTTATACATATAAGAAGTTGGTGGTAGAATTTATAGGGTAGATTTAACCTTATCCAACCCTATACCAGAGTTATTTTGGCAAAATACCGATGGAACAACAATTGACATGGCTTTAGATGGAAATGACTTGTATATGTCGGAATCCGAAAACCAAACAGGGCAGTTAGGGCGCATTCTTAAGATTGACGTCACAGATTCTAATCCAATACCAATTGAGGTGGTTACCAATTTATATTTCCCTATAGGTCTTGAGCTTATAGGTTCAGAATTATTTTTTACGGATTGGACAGAATCAGCAAACGGAACGGATACTCTAAATAAAATTGATTTGACTGCTACAAATCCTGAAGTGATAACCATTCTTAACAGTTTGAATTTTCCAAGCTATTTAACCTATGCCAATGGTGAATTATATATTTCTCAAAACGATAGAGTATCTAAAATTCCAGAGCAACAATTAGGTGTAAAGGAAATTAATAAGCTTGAGGTTTTAGAATTTTATCCAAATCCAACAGAAGGCTTAATAAACTTTAATAAGTTATCAGGCACTAATGAATATGTGATTTTTGATGCACTTGGAAATAAAATTCACTTCGGAAAGTTTGAAAACATCATCGATGTTAACACCTTAAGATTAGGACTATATTTTATTAAAATAAACAAAACAATTTCAAAATTTATCAAAAAATAGTTTGTAGTAATGTCTTAATAAATACATCCAATGATTGAAAGATTCGTTATTAAGGTCTAACTTTGAGACGAGTTATTCGAAAAAAATAAAACATTAAATAGAAAGATTAATTAGCAGCGATGCGTGTACAGCGTCTCATCTAATTAATGAAATGGATACTAAATAAACATTATGGAGAAGGCAGGATATACTAAGGTTTATCGTTTATTGCATTGGGCGATTGCTGTTTCATTTTTATTAACATTAATCACAATTTTTTTGCGATTGACTTGGATGAATAAGTATAATGTGGCGGCCATTATAGACGATTACCTTATCGGTACCAATCAAAGTTTATCTCAGGATCAACTTATCATTTTAGCGAAAAAAATAAGACAACCCATGTGGGATTGGCATATTTATCTTGGGTATGTGTTGGTAGGATTGTTTGGTATTCGATTTTTGCTGCCCTTGTTTGGAGTTATGAAAATTCAGAATCCTTTTGATAAAAATAGCTCTGCAAAAATGAAATTTAAGAAATGGACTTATATCATTTTTTACGTTTGTGTGATTGTTTCGCTTGTTACTGGTCTTATTATAGAATTAGGACCAAAAGATTTTAAAAAACCAATGGAAGAAATCCACGTACTTGGTATTTATTACCTCATCGCGTTTATAATCATTCATTGGACCGGAGTATTAATTGCAGAATTCACAGATGAAAAGGGAATTATTTCAAGAATAGTAAGTGGCAAGAAGTAGAACGAATAATAAATATTTTAGCTAAAGAAACTCAGTTCAAAATTGGTTAGGTTTTAGCGATTGGATAAAGAGAACATTTCCAGATAGAGCAAATATAATTTTATATCAAATGGAAATTGATACGGCGATACAAAAAGACTACCATAACTAGTGGGAAAGCTTTGAGCCACGAAAATGGTGATGACGGCGAGTATAATGGGCGCCAACCAAGCTTTAAGCTACGGCTTAGTAAATGCTATTGTTGAGATAGACGAATTATAGCCACTCTGCGAACAAATCGCAACTAAGATCGTGCGAAATTTATCAGTTGCCATTTCTGAAGCTATTAAAGCTATTAATGCCAACTATAAAGATGGCGTCAATGGTTTTGAGGTAGAGATCGAAGCCTTCGGAAATTGTTTTGGCACCGAAGATTTTGTTGAAGGTACCACAGCATTTTTATAAAAGCGAAAGGCTAATTTTCCTGGGAACTAGTTTGAAACTGTTGTGACACCCATGTCTGTGGTTCTGTTTTTAAAAACTCTAGACATAGGCTGAAAAATTTGACAACTAAAAATACAGGAGTCAATACAAATAGACTTGATACTAATAGGACGTTTCCAATTAATTTTTGTGACGAGTTTAAGGTTTGCATAGAGGTCTAGATTTAGGTTTGTATAAAGCTATGAGTCTTGGGTTTAATAAAAACTATAATAGCACGTCGTGAATATAGGCTAAAAACATAAATAATCAGTTAAAAACCTTAATAAATCGCTGAAATACATTTTTATTTAACATTTTAGCGTGGTGTGGTCCCTCTACTTTACGGGTTGCATAGGGTGTTTTTGATCAAAATACCGCGTATTCGTTTTTATGTCCTCAAGTAGAGTTAAGATTAAAAACAGAGCTATTTCTAAAAAAAGAGCAAAGTTTATTTTAAAAATTTCTACTAAAGTTTTTGAGATACCCAGCCCTGTGGCTCAATTTTCATCAGCTCCAAAAGCAGGCATGTCAACTTATAAATATAAAAAGCGGGTGTCAGCACAAGCAGACTAGATACTAATAAGATATTCGCTAGGATTACTCGAAATTTACTTGACTTTTGCATAGGAACAGAATTTAAGTTTTTCTAAAGATATTACCCTTAATGCCTGAAAAAAACAACAATCTTATCCTATAAGTTTGTAATTTTACCCCTATAATTAATTCATAGTGTGATTATTAATAGGTGTTGTTTGGTATTAGGCATGAGCATAAGCGTGCTTTGCTTTTATAATAGGAAAAGATTCAAATTAATAGTAATTTTTTTTAAAATATGAATAGTACACAAATAGTTTTTAAATCACTTCAGAGCTAAAAAAAAGTGGACCAACTAAGCAAGGTCCACTTTTTCACTAAATAAAAACTAATATATAAACAACAATCTATATTCTAAAATTTTCGACAAACACACAATCATCAGATCTAACAATGGCGGTGTACTTGCCTCTATATGTTTCGTCAAGTCTGTACACACGGTTTAAAATTTTATCTCCAGTTACCGTTTCAGAATGAATTAAATCGTCTTCGTAATAAAGTTCAACCTTCATATCTTTATCGTTCAATGCCAGCTTAGAAATTATTAGTTTGGCATTTTCGCTTCTAAATACTGGTTTGTGAATTTTTTTTTGCAAGCCTTTTAAAAATATAACTGAATTATCTTTTACCTCAATGGTGTTGATTTCAATTTCAAAGTCACGTGTAATCTCTACCTTATAAATGCCATTTTTCAACTTTGAAAAATCGAAAAGTGCGCTAATGTTTCCCTTGTAGTTTATCTGTCCGGTGTAAATAATGTCACCAGAGGCGTCAGAAACAGAAATGTAATGCCCCTTATCTAGGTATTTAAAACTTGGGACTTCGTTTAATTCTCCGTTGGCATGGCTAGAAAATGTTCCTAGTAGCAATGCCAGTACTAATATTCCTTTTACTAATGTTTTCATAACTAATTCGATTTTAATGATTGATACTACAAATGTAAAACGTCTATGAACTTTAGAAAACAAGGATTTTGGCATATTTATGTTCAAAATTAACAACTATACAGATTGATAGCTATTATTTGGTTAATTTTGTATATATTATAGATAATTGTATATAGATTTCTATTTTAAAATAGAACTAACTTTGTATAGATTAGTATGAAAACAAGAAAGCCTACATTAGAGCGTATAAGTCCGCAGTTTGGAAGTTCACTTAAAGTGAAAAAGAACGACGCCTATATGGGGGAGAGTAAACCATTTTGGCACTTTCACCCTGAAATTGAATTAGTATATGTTAATAAGGGTCAGGGTAAACGTCATATAGGAAACCATTTGTCTTACTTTAATAACAGTCAGCTCTTACTCTTAGGCTCTAATTTACCGCATAATGGTTTTACAGATCGACTCACCATTAACGGAAGCGAAACCATAGTACAGTTTAAACAAGAATTTTTAGGAACCCATTTTTTTGATATTCCAGAAATGGATCCCATAAATAAATTATTTCAACGTTCTAAAAAGGGTATTTTATTTGGCGTTAAGACCAAAAAAAAGTTAGGTAAAAAAATAGAGAAGCTAAACGAAAAAGAGGGTTTTAAAAAGATTCTTATTTTGCTTGAAGTGTTGCATGGTCTAGCTAAGGCTGAAGACTATACCATTTTAAATGCCGATGGTTTCGCCTTTGAAACCGAACCTCAAGACAGCGCTAAGATTGATGTAATCTTTAAACATGTTAATCAAAATTTTAAAGAGCATATTAGTTTAGATGAGATTGCAGATAAGGTAAGTATGACGGTACCTGCCTTTTGTAGGTATTTCAAAAAAGCAACAGGAAAAACTTTTACAAAGCTCGTTAATGAATACCGTGTGGTCCACGCTACAAAACTGCTTTCAGAAAGTCAGATGAGTATTACAGATGTTTGCTACGAATGTGGCTTCAACAATTTTTCGCACTTTAATAAATTATTTAAAGAGTTTACCGGCAAAAGCGCCTCTAAATATAGAGGTGAGCTAAAGTTAATGGTTCAATAGTTAAATGATAACAATATGGATGATAAAATAGATATTGCAATTGCGTATTACACCAAGAAAGGTCAAGAAATTTTGGACGCTGTAAACTCTGATAAAGATTTAACTGCGGATGAAATTATTCATTTCGGCGAGGAAATGGCGATTATTGAATATAAATTAACAGCTCTAGAGGTGGCAAAAGAAAATTAATTTTATTGCTTTCCTTCCCACTCGGCAAAAAACTGTTTTAGGTATAGCTCTATGAACTGATGACGTTTTTCAGCTAGTCGTTTTCCAGTTTTTGTATGCATTTTGTCTTTAAGCAGCAGTAATTTCTCATAAAAATGATTGATTGTAGGAGCTTCAGAGGATTTGTATTCCGCTTTAGTCATGTTGAGATTTGGCTGAATATCAGGATTATAAATGGGCCTATTTTTAAAACCTCCGTAATTAAAACAGCGGGCAATACCAATAGCTCCAATAGCATCTAAACGATCTGCATCTTGTACCACTTTCATTTCGTTCGACGTGAAGGAGTTCTCTAAATCGAGAGAATGTTTATAAGACATATGCTCTATAATTTGAGACACATGCTCTATAACTTCACTATCCACATTTGTTTTCAGAAGAAATTTCCTAGCAATTTTTGGCCCAAGCGTTTCATCACCATTATTGAATTTTGAATCGGCAATATCGTGTAATAATGCAGCTAAAGCCACCACAAAAGTATTAACGGGCTCAGTCTTTGCGATTAACAAGGCATTTTTATAAACCCGCTCGGTGTGGAACCAATCGTGGCCACCTTCGGCATTTTTTAGTTGACTTTTAACGAAGTTGATGGTGGTTTCAATACTTTGAGATTGGGAGAGCTGCATTCCAAAATGTTTATACAGGATTTACCCACTTAAACTGATAGGAGTTTTCAGGAATCTTCATGCGTTCAGATAAACGATACATGCGTGGTGGTAAGCTTACCAGGTAATCTCGTGCTTTTTCGGCTTCGTCGGTAAGATCTGTAATTTTTTCAATGTCCCAACGCTCAATCAATTTTTGTAAAATATCTACATAGTCGTTTGAGGTATATACACCAATACGTTGTGCTGTATTAGAAAACTCCTCAAAAGCACTGCTCATTTTTCCACCAGACTCTCTTAAGAAGTGCGCTGGCATGGCAATTTTGCGCTTCATCATATCGTAAAAAGCTAGCATCATTTGGCTAGGATCTACAGCAAATATGCGTTCTACAAATTCTGAATAAGCGTGATGATGACGCATTTCGTCACCCGAAATAATGCGACACATTTTAGCTAATTGTTTGTTTCCTTTTTCTTTAGCGATCTTAGCCACACGATTATGCGATACATAAGTGGCTAGTTCTTGAAAACTGGTATAAACAAAGTTTTTATACGGATCGCGGTCGGTACCAATATCAAAACCATCATTAATTAAGTATTGTGTGGTTTTTTCAATCTCTTTCATATTCACGCGCCCCGAAAGGTAGAGATACTTATTGAGCACGTCACCATGGCGGTTTTCTTCGCCTGTCCACTGTCTAATCCATTTAGACCAGCCATTGCGTTCTACTTGGTCAATACCTTCAACATCCATAAGCCACGATTCGTAACTTGGTAAGGCTTCCTCAGTAATCATATCACCCACTAAAACCACCCAAAAATCATAAGGCAATTCTTTAGATAATTCTCTAATTTCTCTAACATCTTCATAAAACGACGCTTTGGTGGAGTCGGGTAAGAAATCTGTAGGTTGCCAGATAGATTCAACAGGAATTAAATATTTTTCAATAAGCGATTCTACATCTTTTTCTAGATGCTGCATCACTTCTAAACGGACGTTTTTTAACGACATTCTTAAATGGAGTTATAGTGATTAATTTTGAATAGCTGCTACAATGGTCTGTTCTACCTGAAGCAGTAATTCAGTTTTATTAGTAAAGTTAGCAATTTTCAAGGGCTTATGAACAGTAAATTGGATATGATTTCCTATTCCCATTGGGAATTTACCATATCTTAACATTTTCCATGAGTTATTTACCGTTATCGGAACCATTAAAGCCGAAGGTGCCTTTTTTATCAAAACTTCAAGGCCTTTTGTTTTAAAAGGTTTAGGATTACCGTCTTTACTTCGGGTGCCTTCAGGAAAAATAACCGCAGCGCGCTTGGTCTTTTCAATATATTCACCAAAGGCCATCATAGCAGGTAGTGCCTGTCGTGGATTTTTACGGTCGATTAAAACCGAACCGCCATGTCGCAAATTATAAGAAACGCTTGGGATGCCCTTTGCTAATTCTTGCTTGGCTACAAATTTAACATGATGCTTTCGCATGTACCACATTATGGGTGAAATATCGTACATGCTTTGGTGATTAGACACCAGGATTAGTGGAGTATTCAACGGAATATCATAAGGATTGTTAAATGTAAATCGCGTGCCTAACACATTGAGACAGCGCATTAAAAAAAACTGTAACCAATCCACGCTAATTTTATGCGCTTTATAACCTAGTGCATTAAAACAAAACCATTGTATAGGATGGAAAATTACTAAGGTTAGACCAAAGCATAAAAAATAAAGGACGGTTAATGGATAGGCTAGTATTTTTTGCACTAAAGCTAATTTATAGCGACAAAAGTAATTAAAATCTTGAGGTTTTAAGGCACAAAAACGAGGCTGTCTAAAAAGTATAATGTATTTTATCCGTCACGTTGATTGCAGTCGAAACGCTCTTATAGTTCAATACTATAGTTTTCCGACTTGATCTTGATAATCACTACTTTTTAAAAAGCCTCGTTTTATGATTTATCTAAAAAATTCTTTTTTAGCAATTCTCGTTGTAGGCATCCATTAGATTTTCTGCAATTAATTCTGCAGGTCGTCCTTCAATGTGGTGACGTTCTAACATGTGCACTAATTCACCATCTTTAAACAAAGCCATACTTGGTGAACTTGGAGGAAAAGGAATCATAAATGCTCTTGCTTTATCTGTAGCTTCTTTATCTACGCCTGCAAAAACGGTTACCAAATGGTCTGGTCGTTTTGCATTTTGTAAGCTCATACGAGCACCTGGTCTGGCATTTGCTGCTGCACAACCACAAACTGAATTAACAACCACTAAAGTTGTGCCTTCTTTTGCGATAGCTTTTTCTACAGCTTCTGATGTATGTAATTCTTCAAAACCTACGCTAGTTAAGTGCTCGCGCATTGGTTTTACTAATTCTGCTGGATACATATTTTTTCTTTTAAATTAACATTTCGAAGTACAAAGATACAGAAAAAATAGTGGCGCGATGGAAGGATTTAGTTAGCAGTTTAAATGCTGGTATTTTGGTTTTCAATAGAGATTTCAAATTAGTGCTAGAGCTGAGATTCTATTTTTTCAACTATCTATTTAAGGTCAATCGGAAACCATCTGAGGTAACTCCTTCGTTAAGAATAAGAACTGATGACGAGGGCGCTGTGATTTCATAGCTAAAGGTATCAACAACCAAGTAGGCTCCTTCGCCTGCTTTGCTGAAATTTCGTAATCGTAAGTTCAAGAGGGTAGTCCGTCGTAGATTTCGGTAGCCGTATTGTTGTTCGTAACGGTGATTTCAGAAGAAGTAGTGTTGAAATCCCAGGTAATTAACCCTATTTCAAAATCAGTATCCACACCGGCGAAACCGCCAGAAACGTTAACTAAAGACCATCTGCCTTCAAGCTTTTTCTCTGAGCTGTGTTGTCCGTCATCGTTGGTATCACAGCCCCATGTTACTAGAGCAAGGATTAAAATATAAAAATAGATTTTCATGATATTTCGGTATTATGGATTGTAAATCGAACGCTGCATTTAGTAAACCTTGTTTATAAAAGTAACAAAATTTAATTTCAGCCAACTTACATATAGTATCTTTGAGGTTTATTAAACTAATTTTTTTTACATGAGTTATGCAAAATGGATAGGTGGTGCTTTGGGTTGGTCCTTTGGTGGTCCAATAGGTGCTATCATTGGTTTAGCTTTAGGTAGTTTTGTAGATAATTTTTCGGAAAATGGCACTCCCTTAATTGGAGACCGTCAGGCAGGAAAATCTCGAGATCCTTACAGCAGAAGAACAACACAAACACGAGAACAACGCTCACCAACCCAGTCGGGCGACTTTGAGGTAAGCTTACTCGTTCTAGCGTCCATAATCATAAAAGCCGATGGCAAACAAGACCAACGCGAACTAGATTTTGTACGTCAGCAGTTTACAAACATGTATGGTAAAGAGCGCGCTAATCATGCCTTTAAGTTGTTTAAGGGTATTAATAAACAAAAGATAGAGACGCGACAGGTTTGCCTTCAGATTAAACAGATGATGGACCATGCTTCTCGTCTGCAATTGTTACACTTTTTATTTGGTATTGCCAAAGCCGATGGTATGGTCACCGATGAAGAAATGCGACAAATTTATACTATCTCGGGATATTTAGGTATTAGTAATAAGGATTATGAAAGTATCAAAGCCATGTTTTACAACAGTACTGATAATGCTTATAAAATCTTGGAAATCGATAAATCGGTGTCTGATGATGAGGTAAAAAAGGCGTACCGTTCTATGGCAAAGAAATACCACCCAGACCGCGTTGTACATTTAGGCAAAGAACATCAAGAAGGAGCTGAAGAAAAGTTTAAACAAGTGCAGCAAGCTTACGACCATATTCAGAAGGAGCGTGGATTTAAATAAAAAAACCAGAGACCTTAAAATCTCTGGTTTTTAAACATTGCAATATCTTATGCCACTTTTATTTTAGACTTGCCGTTATTTTCTTAACATACTCTGATGCTATTTTACTGGCACTTTTAGGATTATCTAATTTACTTGTCACGACGGCTTTTAATTGTTCTTCACCAGACGCATTGAGGTCGTAAACGGTAGTTTCTAAAATATAAAGTATTGAAGTTCTGGTTGTGGTAGTTTCAGGCACGTAATTTCCTAAGGTGGTCATAGACATAGGGTGGGCGTAATAACCATAAAATGCACCGTAATATCTTGGGTAATAGCCATAGTAGTTGCCACCAGCGTAATAACCACCATCTTTTTCTATTCTGGTTTCTTCTTGGTAGTCTTTCATTACGGTAAGCACTACAGCATCAAAACCCTCAGTCTTAAGTAACTGCTTTAGTCGTTCTTGGCTTCCTTCGGTGGGTTGGGCATTTGGTTTCATGTCGCCAAATTTTGAAAAACTCGGAGTAGCCTTGTAGCCTTTCGCCGTCATTTGTTTTGCTATTTCATTTTCAAATGCAATTCTAGCTTGCTTGTTGTCCGTTCTGGCAACTATTAAAAAGCTGTTGTTTTTAAGAGCTGATACCCTATCGCTTTTCCAAGAATCAAGAACTTTTGTACTAGAACAATTCTGAAGGGTAAGTCCAAAACTAAAAAGAAGGACTAAGATTAATTTTTTTTTCATTGGAT
>CAYMDB010000059.1:0-11310 GCA_964388865.1 uncultured Flavobacteriaceae bacterium | reverse complement strand
AGAGCAGTTAAATCGTTAAATTTATAATGCCTAAAATTTATTTAGGACAGGATTGATATTAAAATTACATTTTAGCATTAACTAACTAATTAACGTTAAACCAATTACAATTTAAGATTACACAACCATAATCGCTCCCTTGATAGTTTTGCATATCAGATCCCGTTTCCTCAATCTTAAATGTAATAAAATCTTCAAGAAGAGTAATAATCTCTTGGTTTGGAACGTGATAACCTATAACAATTTTATAATTATTTGGCACTAGTATAGATTTAGGCAGTTCAACTGCAACTGTTGTTTCTCCTTTATCACTTATAATCTCTTTTATTACTTTTTCTGATGAAAAAATCACACGTTCTTTTTGGTCAACTAATCTAAGACCTATTACAGCTTTGTCAATATGCTTTTTGGAAGCTTTAAACTTAATATGTAAAATTATTTGATTATCAAACCCAAAAACAGAACAGATCTCACCATTATCATCTTTTATAAAAGCTTCTAAAATATCTGACTCTTCTTTTGGATTGTCATTAATATAAATTGAGTTTTCTATCTGTATTCCAGCCTTTAAATAAAATTCAATTGATTTAATTGTATCACCATTGAAAACAATATTTCCATTATTTAAAACTAAAGTCCTACTGCACAAACTCTTCACAGCCGCCATATTATGACTCACAAACAACACAGTCCTCCCATCTCCTTGACTAATATCCTGCATTTTCCCAATCGCCTTTTTCTGAAATTCAGCATCCCCTACCGCTAAAACCTCATCTACAACCAAAATAACGGGTTCTAAATGTGCCGCTACGGCAAAGGCCAAGCGAACGCGCATACCAGAACTGTAGCGCTTAACGGGTGTGTCTATATATCTTAAACAGCCTGAAAAATCAATAATTTCATCGATTTTAGAATTGATCTCTGTTTTGGTCATGCCTAATATAGCACCATTTAGGTAGATATTCTCTCTGCCTGTCATTTCGGGATGAAAGCCAGTTCCTACCTCTAATAAAGAGGCTATTCTGCCCTTCGTTTTTATTTCCCCAGTTGTGGGACTCGTTACTCGAGATAGTATTTTTAATAAGGTCGATTTGCCTGCACCATTCTTACCTATAATTCCTAAAACCTCACCCCGTTTAACCTCAAAATTAATATTTTTTATTGCCCATACATAATCAGAGCTGCCTTTTTCACTTCTATCATTTACATCACCAATTTTCAAATAAGGATCTTCTTTTCCTAGTGTTTTTCTCCACCAGCGATTCAAATCGTGACTTATGGTACCAGTTCCAACAAGACCTAAACGATATTGCTTACTTATATTTTCTACTTTTAAAATTATACCATTACTCAAACCTTGTACCCTCTTTTAATTTAAAATCTATTTCACAATCTAAAAGCGCTTCGTCTAAGCCTTATAATCTAAACGTCACTAACTTCCAACTGCACAATCCCCAATTCCCACCTTCAAACTCCTAGCGCCTAAACACTAGTATCTCTTCTCTAGCCTAATGCTTTAAAACTAACATTAAACAAATACTAACTCCACTTTTGAATATCATTTTCATTTTCAATGTCGATTTCAACTTCAACTTCGATTTCAATTTCGATCTCAATTTCAATTTCAAAAACCTACACCGTATCAATAAAGTTTTTTTCAGTTTTGTTAAAAATAAGCAATCCTGATAAAAAAATAAAACTACTCATTATCACAGTATAAACTAATTTATACATATCTAAACTAGCAACCCCGAAAACCATAGTTCTAAAAGATTCTATGATAACGGCAATGGGATTCCACTCTATCAACCAATAATAGTCTGGTAATTTATCCTTAAAATAGGCCATTGGATACATCACTGCAGAGCCATACATTAATAATTGCACACCAAACTGCACTAAAAAGGTTAAATCTCTGTATTTAGTCGTCATCGAAGAGATGATCATTCCCAGTCCTAAACCTAGTAAAGCCATGAGTACTACCAAAAGCGGAAACAGAAGTAAATTTAATTGTGGTAAAACGCTATAATCCTGTTTCGAAAAAGACACATAATAAATGTAAAATGCCGTAAACACTAAAATTTGAATTCCAAATTTTAATAAATTAGATACTACCACAGACATAGGCATTATAACTCTGGGGAAATACACCTTTCCAAAAATACTCTCGTTCTTTTTAAAGGTATCACTCGTCCCTACTAAACACTCTTTAAAATAGTTCCACGCCGTAATACCAGCAAGATTAAACAAAAAATTGGGTACCCCTTGTCCTGTGGGGATATCGGCAAGATTATTAAATATTAAGGTGAATATTAAAGAGGTAAATAAAGGCTGAATTAAGTACCATAACGGACCGAGTACTGTTTGCTTGTACATGGTGATAATATCGCGCTTCACAAACAGAACTAATAAATCTTTATATCTCCAAATTTCTTTAAAATTAAAATCAATTAATTTTCTCTTTGAAGAAATAACGTATAACCAATGCTCTTCAGCAGTTTTCAATTGTATTAATTTTTTGGCGAATATAAGAAATGATTAAGCGGAATTTAGTTTAATTTCTAGGCATTTTTCATAACCAAGTTATCATAATAGCGTAATAATTTCTTTACCCCTTCTTCAAGTGAAATTAAATCCCTACCGAGTAACGCTCTCATTTTGCTTATTTCCGGACACCTTCTTTTCATATCGCCTTCCTCTAAAGACGGCAGAAAAACCAGTTCTGATTTTGACTTTGTAAGCGCTATGATTTTTTTTGCTAATTCTAAAATACTTATTTCAATATCATTCCCTATGTTAAGTACGTCGTTAATATGAGCATCGTTAAACAATGCCTTTAAACAAGTATCTACATTGTCATCAATATAACAAAATGACCGTGTTTGGTCGCCCCTTCCATAAATGGTTATGGGTTCGTTGTTTAGTGCCAATTTCATAAACCTAGGCACAACAAAATCGAGACTCTGTAATGGTCCGTAGGTATTGAAAAATCTAAAAATAGTATAATCTAAGTCATATTCTTTTTGATAAGCCCTAAATAAAGCTTCACCAACATTTTTCACAATAGCATAAGGTAATCGAGAGTTTAACGGAGTCGTTCTTTCATTTTGAGGAATTTCAAACGGTTCACCATAAACTTCAGAAGAACTTGAATAAAACACACGTTTAACACCAGAGTTTTTTGATAACAATAAAATATTTTTTATGCCATCAATATCATTTAAAACATTAATAGGATGCTCTAAAGTTCTTTTAACACCAACAACCGCAGCATAATGAAACACATAATCGAATCTGTATGTGGCAAAAATCGATATGATTTCATTGTAGTTATTTACATCTGCTTTTATGAATTTGATGTTAGAGCGATTAGGAATTTTAGATTTATCTCCAGTTGAAAGATTATCTATAATAACAATGGTTATATCTTTTTCTAATGAAAGCTTAGCGGCAAGCGCACTACCTACTTGACCAGCACCGCCAGTTACTAAAATTGTAGTCATCAAGGGTAAATATTTTTATGTAAAAACATAATTGAACGATTAATCATGCTTTTAATCACCTCAAACATAAGTTATTATTTAAAAGATAACAACTCAAATTCATAAAATATTTATTAATTAAAATAATCCCAAGTAATCTTTAAGCCCTCTCTCACCGTAAACTGTGGTTTGTAGCCTAAAAGTTGTTCGGCTTTTGAAATATCCGCTAATGAATCTCTAACATCTCCCTGTCTTGGTGGTCCGTAAACCGCTTTTAAGTCAGTGCCAGCAGCAATACGCAAGGATTCCCAAAGGTAATTAATGCTGATACGCTCACCACAGGCTACATTAAACACCTGATTCTTCGCCGCTTTAGAGGCAAAAAAGCCTTTAACATTAGCTTGCACCACATTATCAATAAAGGTGAAATCCCGGGTTTGCTCACCATCACCATTGATTTTGGCGGGCTTATCGTCTTGAAGTGCTTGCATAAATAAGGGGATGACTGCGGCGTAGGCTCCATTCGGACTTTGTTTCGGCCCAAAGACGTTGAAATAGCGCAAACCAATCACATCGGTATCGTAAGTGCTGCCAAACACATCGGCATACAATTCGTTAACGTATTTGGTCACCGCATATGGCGATAAGGGCTTGCCGATGGTAGCTTCAACCTTAGGAAGCGATTTACTATCCCCATAAGTAGAACTTGAAGCCGCATACACCATACGCTTCACGGTTTTACTGTCCTTTAAAGCAATCATCATGTTTAAAAAACCTGTGATGTTTACTTCATTGGTGGTGGCCGGATCGTTAATAGAGCGCGGTACAGATCCCAATGCGGCCTGATGCGACACATAATCCATACCTTCCATGGCCTTCTTACAAGTTTCTAAATCCCGAATATCCCCTTCTAGCAATTCAAAAGCAGGGTGATCCATAAATTCACTCAGATTCTCGCGATACCCATTTGAAAAATTATCTAAAACGCTCACTTTTTTGGCCTTGTTTTTCAGCAAATACTCCACAAGATTAGAGCCTATAAAGCCTCCCCCTCCTGTGATTAAAAAATTGAACGCTGAAAGATCTTCGGTATGATGTGGATTTGAATACATTATAAACGGGCGTCTACGGCATCTCTCGGAAGTAAGGATTTTACATCGAAAATAACACCTGATTTTGATTTTAAGTGATCTAATTTAAGTTCTAAGAATTCATTATGTGAAACCGCTAAAATAATGGCGTCGTAGTCTGAACCTAGGTCAGAATACGCATTGATTAAATCTAAATGATATTCGTGCTTCACTTCTTCTTTGGATGCCCAAGGATCATAAACATCCACTTGGACATGATAGGATTTTAATTCCTTGATAATATCAATAACTCTTGAATTTCGGATATCCGGACAGTTTTCCTTAAAGGTAATACCTAACACTAAGGCTGTAGACCCTTTGATGGTTGCCCCTTTCTTAATCATCATCTTCACCGTTTCAGTAGCCACATAACTGCCCATACTGTCATTCATCTTTCGGCCTGCTAAAATGATTTCCGGATTATAGCCAGATTCAATCGCTTTTTGTGCCAGATAATAAGGGTCAACACCAATGCAGTGCCCACCCACCAATCCTGGCGAAAAGTTCAAAAAGTTCCACTTGGTACCTGCCGCTTCTAAAACCGCTTTGGTATCGATATCCAAGAGTCTAAAAATCTTTGACAATTCGTTGACGAAAGCAATGTTGATATCCCGCTGAGAGTTCTCAATTACTTTTGCCGCTTCAGCTACCTTTATAGAAGGTGCTAAATGGGTTCCTGCGGTAATAACTTTTTTGTATAACGCGTCAACACGCTTCGCGATTTCTGGCGTGGATCCAGACGTCACCTTGAGTATTTTGGTAACCGTGTGATGCTTATCGCCCGGATTAATACGCTCTGGTGAATACCCTGCAAAGAAATCTTGATTATAAACTAATCCTGAGGTCGATTCTAAAACAGGAACACATATCTCCTCTGTGGCTCCAGGATAAACCGTAGATTCATAAACCACTATGTCGTTTTTTGACAACACCTTACCTACGGTTTCACTGGCCTTAATTAAAGGAGTAAACACAGGCTTGTTCAAGGCATCCGTTGGGGTTGGAACCGTGATGATATAAAAATTAGCGACTTCTAAAGCGGCAATATCATCGGTGATAAATAAGCCCTTACTCGCATTTAAATCTGTAGTTAATACCGATTTAAGATTGGCATTTTCAACTTCTAGTGTTCTGTCTAAACCCGCATTTAATTCGGAAATACGCTGCTTATTGATATCAAAACCAACAACCAAGAACTGCTTCGCAAATTCTACGGCAAGCGGTAAGCCCACATAACCTAATCCTATTATTGCAATTTTATCTTTTGAAGTTGTCATTTGTTTAAAATGGATTTTAAAATGAGTGTCAAATCTAAGTAAAAACTGTAATTCTGAACGTACATTTTGTTGATTTTCACCTTATCTACCCAAATAATCGTTATATTGTAATGCTCTGGATTGTTTTGGCGTTCTAATACACGTTCTTCATCCTTATACTTTAAAGTGGCTTCACCAGTTAAGCCTGGCTTTACTAATAAAATGATACGATCATCACCTGTAAGTTCGTCAGCAAAACCCGGAACATCGGGTCGTGGACCCACAAAACTCATATCGCCAATTAAAACATTATAAAGTTGAGGCAATTCATCGAGCTTGGTTCGTCTTAAAAATTGGCCTATTTTGGTGGCACTGCGATCTAACTGACCCAATTCATGAACCCCTTCTTTTAAAGTTCGGATTTTGTAAATTTTGAATAAGGTGCCGTGTTGCCCTACCCTCCATTGCGAAAAAATACCGTTTTTGCGGGTATCAATACTAGCAATACCAATGAGAAGAATTACAGGAAGCAGCACAAACGGCAACAACAGCACAACCAAAACCAGATCGAAAGCACGTTTGAATTGAAGTTGAGTTTTATTAATCAAATTTGAAAATTAAAACTGTTATAAATTTCTCAAGAAAATTTTTATGCGTTTCATTAAAGAGTATTTACCATTCTCGTGATAGGCATTACCATAAACCCCATAGCCATAGCCATAACCGTAACCATAACCGTAGCCATAACCGTAATTGTGATTGTTTTTATGTCTATAGAAATTCAATACAAAACTTATATTTTTTAATTCACCAGAGCGGTATTTGGCATTCACCAATTGAAGCATTCCTTTCTTCGTATAATCCAAGCGAACCATAAATAATGTGGCATCGGCATATTGTGTCAATTCCAGTGCATCAGTGACCAAACCAAGCGGTGGTGTATCCATAATAATGATGTCGTACTCTTGTTTGAGAGTACCTATCAATTCTTTTAATTGATGCCCCATTAATAACTCGGAAGGGTTAGGAGGCACTGGACCCGAAGTAATAATGTCTAAATTTTCAATATGGGTGTGCGTTACAATCTCATCTAAGGTACTATCTCCAATAAGATAATTGACAACCCCCTTTTCATTAGTAACATCAAAATCATCAAAGATTTTAGGTTTACGTAAATCTAAACCCAACAAAATGGTCCTCTTCCCAGAGAGTGCATAAACCGTTGCAACGTTAATAGACGTGAAGGTTTTTCCTTCCCCACTAACGGAAGACGTAATCATTAAAGTATTGGTTTTTGTTTCTGAAGTCTTATTTTTAAAAATGAATTGTAAACTCGACCGGATAGCTCTAAAGGACTCTGCTACGGCCGACTTTGGCTTTTCGAAAGCCACCAAATTATTTTTATAACGATACTTACCTATAAGTCCTAAAATAGGAATCTTAGACATTTTTTCTACCTCATCCGAACCGTGAATGGTATTATCTAAGAGATAAATCACAAAAATTAAAAACATAGGTGAGAAAAAACCTATCATTAAAGCCATCATATAATTTAAAGACTTATTTGGTCCTATTGGGGCATCACCAATATCCTTGGCCTCGTCTATGACGGTGATGTCAGAAATATTGGCAGCTTTCACAATAGCCGCTTCTCCGCGCTTGGCCTGATAAATATCGAAGGCCGCACGACTCAAATCTAATTTCCTTTGAATCTTGAGATATTCTTGCTGATCCTCTGGCAGTCCAATCAGTTTGGATTCTAAATTTGCAATCTTACTACTTACCGTGTTTAATTGAACTCCAATCGTATTTTTAGTCACGCTAATGGCCTCTAAGAGAACGTCTTTTTCCGTATTAATTTGCCGATCTAAATCTTCAAAAAGTATGGAGCCCTCTCTGGTGGAATATTCTAAATTGCGTCTTTGGGCAGACAAGGCTATGATTTTACCTACACCTGCAAGAATATTAACCTCCTCAATCCCAACCGAAGTTGGTGCTGCAATTTTTGTGTAGTCTGTTTTTGTGTTTAGATAATTTTCAAGACTATTTAAATAGTTTAATTTCGATTGCTCAGCAAGTTTTTCCTGCTCGTAGGCTCTTAATTGTTCCGAAATCTGAGTAATTTCCTCTTCGACGTTAAATACCTTATTCGCCTTTCTAAAATCATTCATTTCGTCTGTAACGGTTTTTAAACTCGTGTCAACCGCCCCGAGACTACTATCTATAAATTTAATGGTATTGGTGGCATATAAATTTTTGCGTTCTAACTCCGTTCTGCTCAAAATTGCAGAGGTGGCATTCAGAAAATCCACAATTTTAGATTTGTTCTTTCCTATAAGTGATAATTTTAAAACAGATGAAGACTCCTTTGAAAACGGACCGATCGTAATCGCATTTTTATACTGATTTACAACACCGTCAAAATTTAAATACCTCACAAAATAAGTGTCATCGCTTAGGACTAAAGCATCCGGTTTTAAGGTGACAATCCCATTAAAAAAAGAGGTATTTACAGATTCACCAAATTTATACATCTTAGAAAACACGCCTGCTGTGACCTTAACAGGTATTGTTTCCTTAGAATCGTAAATTTGCGCTAGAGCACTAGAGGATTCAAATTCGTAAAATAATTCATACGACTTATCATCAATAATTTTAATACCGATGGTCTTCCCTAAGATCTGAGGTTTAGACTTATCGGTAAGGACTTCAAAAGGGGCATCTTTATAAACATCAAATAAATAATATTTGCCTTGTTTCAGGTATTCTTTGTAAAACTCGAGAGAATCAATCACCAGTTCATTATGCGTTCTGGTTTTAATTTCCGTTAAAATACTACCCACCTTTCCAGAGACACCACCCCAGTTAAAAGAAATACTCGTGTTAGCCGTGAAAAACGGGTTTTGATCATTATCGATTGTGATTAGAGAATCTAACCGATAAATATTTTCCTTTCTAACATTAATAAAGTAAGCAATTATTAAAGCTAAACCAATGCAGAACAAAACGAGTTTCCAGAGGTTGAGTGCCTTAAATAGAAATCCCTTAAAATCAAATCCTACATGATGCGATTCGCCATTGTCAATATCATCAAAATCATTGTAATTCATGCTGTATTATAATCTCGTGAAAATTAAAACTGATGAGGTTACCAAGGACAAAATAGTCGCTATTGTTGTTAAACTCGAAACAAAGGTTTCCCCAGTTCCCCATGTTTTTTGCTTTAATGGTTTCACATATATTAAATCATTGGGTTGAATGTAATAGAAGGGCGATTGCATCACTTTAACATCCGTTAAATCTAGATGATGGATTTTCTGTCCTTGTGGATATTGCCTTATGATTAAAACATCTTTTTTATCTCCTGTTACAGGAATTTCTCCCGAATTAGCAACGGCCTCAAAAATATTAACCCGCTCTTGAAAGATAACATTAGACCCAGGACTATTAATTTCACCATTTGCGGTATAGCGCAGCCCGGCAAGTTTAACAGTAACAAATATATTGGCAGTTTCCTTAAATTCTTCTTCTAATAATTTTTTTTCAAGCATTTGTTGAATTTCCTCAGCAGTAAAGCCTAAAACGTTAATGTAACCTAAAGTTGGCACTCTAATATTGCCGTGAACATCAACTGTAAAGCCATCAAAATAAGCGCGTTCCGCACTACTTGCATTTAAGTTTTCTTCACCAATGGGATTAAAAATCTGAACAGAATTCTGATCCAATGCCTTAACTCTAATATTGAGAATGTCATTAATTTGAATGCGGTAAGGTTGTTGAACTTCACTTAGATTATTAGGTATGGTGTCGTAAGTTGAATTTTCTTTATTTTGAAAATAAACCGTGTCTTTGTGAGGAATACAAGACGAAACAAAGGCACAACTCAAAATAATAATCAAAAGCTTAAGCTGCTTCATATAGGCAATAAATGTTTACGGACAAATATAAGTTATCACCATCAATATTAAAACTATTAGGTTTCTTTTTGGTTTATTTCATACATCTCGAGCCTCATTACTTTAAAGTCTCATTTAAGATGGAAGTGGGAAGTGGGAAGTTCATGAAATTGAAATTGAAATTGAACTTGAAATTGAAATCGACACTGAACTTAAACTTTAATATGGAATTTGATTTTTGGTTTTTGGAAGTGGGAATCCTTAGCACATGAAAGTCTTTTCCCTAAGGGAAGACCTGTCTGCCTTCAAGCAGGCGGCAGATCGTACACCTCCATTAAAATAAATAGCACCCTCGATACAACATAAAATCATTTCGAAGGCTATCTTTACCCTTTTATTTCTAAAAATAGAATTGTTAAATAAAATATTAGCGTGAATTACCTCAACGTAGAAAACATATCAAAGTCCTTTGGCGAGCTTGTGCTTTTTAGAGACTTATCCTTCAGTATCCATAAAGATCAGAAGATTGCTTTTGTGGCGAAAAATGGTAGTGGGAAGACCTCTATCCTCAATATTATATCCGGAAAAGACTCGCCCGATGAGGGTCAGGTGGTTTTAAGAAAAGGACTTCGTATGTCATTTCTAGACCAAGAACCCGATTTAGATCCGGCGTTAACGGTTGAAGAAACCATCTTTGTTTCAGACATTCCCATCCTAAAAACCATTGAGGCTTATGAAAAAGCCTTGAAAAACCTTGACGATACCGATGCCTACCAAAAGGCTTTTGAAGCCATGGATAGGCATAATGCTTGGGAATTTGAAACCCAATACCAGCAAATCTTATCGCAATTAAAGCTTGAAGAGCTTTCGGCAAAAGTGAATACGCTTTCAGGTGGACAAAAAAAGCGTTTGGCATTGGCCCAAGCCTTGCTGAGCAAACCCGATATTTTAATCTTAGATGAGCCTACCAACCACCTCGATTTAGAAATGATAGAATGGTTAGAGGAGTATTTTGCAAAGACCCAACAAACCTTGTTTATGGTCACGCACGATCGTTACTTCTTGGAACGGGTGTGTAACGAAATTATCGAGTTAGATCAAGGTGAACCGTATACCTATAAAGGAAATTATTCGTATTACTTAGAAAAGAAAGAAGCCCGAATCGAAAATGAAACCACGGAGGTCGGCAAAGCCAAACAACTTTTTAAAAAAGAGCTCGATTGGATGCGTCGCCAACCCAAAGCGCGCACCACAAAATCTAAAAGCAGGATAGACGATTTTCATGAAATAAAAGCCAGAGCACATAAACGTCGTAACGACCATCAGGTGCAACTCGAAATTAACATGGAACGCCTTGGAAGCAAAATTATAGAGTTTCACAACGTTTCAAAATCCTTTGACGACAAAACTATTTTAGACGGATTTGAATACACCTTTAAAAAAGGAGAACGCATCGGTGTTATAGGAAAAAACGGGACGGGCAAATCGACTTTCCTCAATTTGCTAACCCAAAACCTACAACCCGATTCTGGTAAAATTGTCATCG
>CAYMDB010000058.1:0-11449 GCA_964388865.1 uncultured Flavobacteriaceae bacterium | reverse complement strand
ATTCCCAAAAACAGGAATATGCATTCTGGGGTTGTTTTTTACCTCAGCAATAGGTTTCCAGTCGGCATGACCTTTATACATTTGAGCTCTAGTTCTACCGTGAATAGAAATAGCTTTACAGCCTACATCTTGCAATCGCTCCGCAACCTCAACAATTTTAATGGAATCGTGATCCCAACCTAATCTGGTTTTAACGGTAACAGGTAAATTGGTACGTTTTACCATTTCAGCAGTCAGTTGCTCCATGAGGCAGATGTCTTTTAAAATGCCAGCTCCTGCTCCTTTTGAGACTACTTTTTTAACCGGACAACCAAAATTGATGTCGATTATATCAGGATTCGATTTTTCAACAATATCAATGGTTTGCAACATACTTTCCATATTAGATCCAAAAATCTGAATACCAACAGGGCGTTCCTTTTCGTAAATATCGAGTTTCATGACGCTTTTTGCAGCATTCCGAATTAAGCCTTCACTAGAGACAAATTCGGTATACACCACATCGGCTCCTTGTTCTTTGCACAAGGCTCTAAACGGTGGATCGCTTACGTCTTCCATAGGTGCTAGAAGCAATGGAAAGTCTGGTAATTCTATGTCGCCTATTTTAACCACGAATAATTTTTTGCAAAATTAGTGAATTTTAATTAACGAGATCAGCTTCTTTAAATCGGCTAAAATTAACGAGCACCCAAAGCCCATAAAACCCCAAAATTAATTCGCCAAAAGTACCTAATTGATACCCAAAACTTGGTGTGCCGTCGATGAACCAACTAAGCAATCTTCCAAAACCTAAACCTAGCATAAACATTAGGTTAGTTAGCAAAGCTGTTTTGTAATAATTACTTTTAAGAATCCCTAAAATCCAAATGAAAGAACAAGCTAAATACAAACCCATAATGGCCTTAAAAGCACTGTGTTCGTCTAGAGTGTTAAGATGAATATCAAAGATGAAACCCGGATTAAAACCATAAACAAAGGCCACTGGCACCACAATAAGCACCGAAATGATGAGGTGTATTTTGGTGATGATTTGGTTTTTTAGAGTTTTCATACAATATAAGAGTGTATAAACTTCGTTGGCGAGACCTGTCAGGTTTTAAAAACCTGACAGGTCTTAGTTATCGCGGAAGAGACCTCACAGGTTTTTGAAACCTGTGAGGTCTTAAACACCATCTATAAAAATTTCAATTAAAAACAACCATCATTAGCGTTTAAAGCACTTCGTTTTGCTACACAAGGTGCTCTTATAAAACTACAGTTTCATTTCAAGAAATGCTCAATGTAACAGTAAAAGAGCTTAGATTATAGGTTTCAAAAGTTTATATCAAAGCTGTCAGGTTTTGATCCCGAAGCTTCAAAAGTAAAACCACATAAAATTCGTTGAGCAGACCTAACAGGTTTTTAAAACCTGTTAGGTCTAAAATTCTCCAACCGAGTAAGAGCCCTTCTCTCAATGAAGGGTTGAGATGGGATTAAAACTTCACCTTTGTCTCAATATTTTCTTCACCGCGCTTCACCATAATCGCCGGCTCATCACCTTTATCAAAAACCGAAAGGGCGCGCATATAACTCATCATATCGGTAATGGTACTATCACCCAATTTCAAAACAATATCTCCTTTTTGTAAGCCTGCAGCAAAAGCCGGAGTGTCCTCGCGAGTTCCATCAATACGCATACCTTTACCATCGTATAGATAGTCGGGTACAACGCCTAAGCCAACTTTAAATCGCGGCGTTTCTTCGCTCTCATTCTTTGTTTTTCTGAAAGCTAATTCCCCATTATCATCTAAGTCTGAAATGATATTGAAAATATAATCTGAAATAAGCATCATGCCTTCATAATTCAGCTTTTCCGAATCGTCAGATGGTTTGTGGTAATCTTCATGCTGACCCGTAAAAAAATGCAACACAGGAATATCAATTAAGTAAAACGAAGTGTGATCACTTGGTCCTACTCCACTTTCGTTTTCAATCAGTTTGAATTTATCGTTATTAGCTTTTAGGGTTTGCTTAAACATCGGTGAGGTTCCGGTGCCATAAACGGCCAAAGTACTATCTGCTTTCATTCTACCAACCATGTCCATATTTATCATATAGTTGATAGATGCCGCATCAATTGTTGGATTTTTTGCAAAGTAATTAGAGCCCAACAATCCCATTTCTTCACCAGAAAATGCCATAAACAAATAGTTGTTTTGGTCTTTAATTTCGGCTTTATCGTTATTTACTTTTAATCGGCTTGCCAAATTTAAAAGCACCGCGACTCCACTGGCATTATCATCGGCGCCGTTGTGCACCGATTTCTCTTTTCCACGATATAAAGAGCCTTCTCCTCCAAATCCTAAATGATCGTAATGGGCGCCGATAACGACCGTTGTTTTGGCATTGTTATCAATAAAACCTATAATATTGTTTCCTGTAATGGTACTATCGGCATTGGTGGTGAATTCTACCTCGCTATGCGGATCCGTTTTAGACTTAAATGAAAAGGATTGTAAAAATCCATTGGTACCTTTAGGCTGAAGTCCGATGGCCTCAAAGCGTTTTATAAGATATTCTGAAGCTAAAACTTCTCCCTTGGTTCCCGTTTGTCGACCTTCTAACTTATCGTCAGCTAAAAAGGCAACATCATCTTTTATTTTATTTTCGGCAACTTTAGGCTCATTTTTACAGGATAAAAAACCCGCAAAAACTAATAACACTAGTAATTTTTTCATTTTAATAATTTTTTTATTTAAGTTTAAATTTGTGATTCAGCTCAAATACTATTAAGGTATTATGAAGGGAATTTCGTGGCTAAATTCATCTATAAATCTTACTTTTACACAAAATTAGGTATTATTTTTATCAAACCTTCAAGGATTTTTAGAATCCTTATAAGATAATTTTAAATTTTATGACAACACGTTTACTAAGTATTTTTGCCTTATGCATCCTTTCTTTTTCTTGTAAAAATGAAACACCAAAAAACTCTGACAACACTTCCGAAGCTTCCAAGCAAAATGTTGAAACTACCAATCCCTTAATCTATGCTGATGAAACTCATTTTAAGTCTCTAAGACAAGTTACATTTGGTGGCGATAATGCCGAAGCGTACTGGAGTTTTGACGACAAGCAATTGGTCTTTCAATCTAATAATGCCAAATGGGGTGTGGGCTGCGATCAGATGTTTTTAATGAATGCTAACGAGACCTTCTCAGATAGTATTGCTCCTCCAATGATAAGTACCGGAAAAGGGCGCACCACTTGCGCTTACTTTTTACCAGATAACAAGCATATTATTTATGCTTCTACACATTTAGTTGACGAGAATTGTCCGGAAACTCCTTTGCGAAAAAACGGAAAATACATCTGGCCGATTTACGATAGCTACGATATTTTTGTAGCCGATTTAGAAGGTAATATTGTTAACCAATTGACTGATGAAATAGGTTACGACGCTGAGCCAACCGTATCTCCTAAAGGCGATAAAATTGTGTTTACTTCAACCCGAAGTGGCGATATAGAATTGTATACCATGAATATTGATGGTACCGATGTAAAGCAAATTACTGACGAATTGGGTTATGATGGTGGTGCATTTTTCTCACCAGATGGTACCAAAATAATCTTCCGTTCTTCACGACCAAAAACAGAAAAAGACATAAAAGACTACAAAGATTTATTGGCCGAAGGCTTGGTTGAACCTACAGATATGGAACTTTACATCTGTAATGCTGATGGTTCTGATTTAAGACAACTCACCGATTTAGGAAACGCCAATTGGAGTCCGTTTTTTCATCCTTCTGGCGAGAAAATTTTATTCTCTTCTAATTTTGAAGCCGAACGCGGATTTCCATTTAATCTCTATATGATAGATATCGATGGGAAAAATCTAAAACGTGTTACTCATGGTGAAACCTTTGATGCCTTTCCTGTATTTTCTAATGATGGCAAGTATTTAGCGTTCTCCTCTAACCGCAATAACGGTGGCGGTAGAGATACTAATCTGTTTATCGCTAAGTGGCAGGATTAATAAAGAGGCTGTCTTAAAACAGAACGTCTGTCATTCTGAATTCATTTCAGAATCTAACATCTTCCGACGTCTCGAGTCAGACCGAAAAGGAAACGGCTTTTTAGTACACCTATCTAAATTTGTGTGCAATTAAGCTTAGTTCAAATCTTTTAGCCTCTGGCGTTCCTCGGCACTAATTGAGCGCTCGTTGGTGTTGAGTTTTGTGTTTCCGAAGTTATAACGAAACCCTAACTTTACAAACCGATTATCCATATTTAAAACACTTCTACTCGACTGGTTTTGGTATTTCAGAAAGGTATCATAGTCTTGACGATTGAAGAGATCTTCAACCGACAACGATAGCAAACCTTTGTTTTTAAATACCGATTTTGATATGTTAAATTCTGAAATTAATCGGTCTTCAACTGTCTGAAATTGTTGAAGATTTTTACCTCCCCATACAAAGGTTAAACTAAGATTTAAACTATTATCCTTTAATAATGATACACTATTCATTAGGATGCTATAATTAGACCATTGACTCAGTTCCACCAAGCCTTGGCCAAAATCTGCTTCTTCTGTAATATTATAAAAAGAGGTTACAAAATAGAGGTTCCAGGTGTTGGTTGGGTAAAAATCAAAAGCAAAATCAAACCCATAATCTACTTTTTTATCGAGATTTGTTGGCGTATAGGCCAAAATATTAGTTTCATTATCTTGTCTTGGTATCTCCACAATATCTCCATCGTAGTTCATGTAATAGGCTTCAATTGTAAAATACTCTAAAAAATTCGTTCCAATTTTGTAATGGTCTCTATAAGTTGGGACTAAGTTAGGATTACCGAGGACAACGGTATTTTCATTCAAAAATAAAGTAAATGGATTTAAATTTGTATAGCTCGGTCGTGCAATACTGCGTTTATAAGTAGCGTAAATATTGGCTTTCTCTAAGAGTTGATGCGATATACTAGCATTGGGAAACCAATTGAAATACTCTTGTGTGTTGGTTTCGCTTAAGGTTACAGATTCACCTTCAATATTAGACTGCTCAACTCTTAAGCCTAAATTTAAATCCCACTTCTCCCAAGATTTGCTGTAATTGCTATAGGCGGCAAAAACCTTTTCGTCATATAAAAACGCATCGGTGTTTGCTGCGTTTGGGATTTCAGATCCGTTTATAATATCTACCCTAGCGATATCGCTATCGGTATTCACATTAGAGTATTTTATCCCAGCATCAAAACTAGAGCTGTCGTCAATGGGCAAACTGTAATCTGCTTTTGCAGTGATAATTTCTGTAGCCTGATTAGCAAGCGTGTTAAACTCTGAACTCTCAACAAAGGCATTGTTCTCGTCAAAGAAATTACTGAATACATTTTGGCTGCGCTCGTAATCGTAAATGGTGTAATGGGCGTTAAAATTAAGATTGGCACTATTTTCAAAATCGTGTCTAAAACTGAGGTCCGTACCAATATTATATTTGTTGTCTGTGCTGGTATTATCGGCTGTAAAACGTCTTAAAAAATTGAGATTTGGATCGGAAATTGTGGTATTATTTCTAATTTGATATTCAAAATTAGGCATATAAAGTCCGGTGCTGGTAAGGCTCAATGTATTTTTTTCGTCAATATAGTAATCAAAATTCAGGTTGAGATTATGGGTTTCGGTCCAACTGGTTCTGTTGGTTCCAGAACGCCAAATTTCTTCGATCGTATTATCAGTGTCTAAAAAATTAATTCTGTCATCAGATTCTCTGTTTAATTTTTGATTGGTATAATTATAGTTCACATTTAAGTTCACCTTATTATTCTTGAAATAATGACTGGTTCCCGCATTATACCTCGGGTAAACCCCTTGTGTATAATTTGTAAAAACACTACCTCTGTAACCCGTGACTAGGTTTTTACTCATAATAATATTAATAACCGAACCGCTATCGGCATCATAACTTGCGGGAGGATTTGTAATTACCTCAACAGATTTAATGCTATTTGCTGGTGCGCTTTCTAAAAGCTGAATCAACTCGTTAGCGGTTAATTGTACCCGTCTATCGTTGATAAATATTGTAGCGGGGGCACTTTTTATATTAATACTACCTTCTGTAACAATAACACCAGGCGTATTTTTTAAAACACCAAGTGTTGTGCCCTCTGATAAAGCGGTATTTTCAACATTAAAAATTAATCGGTCTGGTTTACGAGTGATGCTCGGTTTTTTAGCAACCACAGTCACCTCACTTAAACTTTCTGCAATTTCTTTGAGTTGCACGGTTTTTAAATCTAAGTGACCGGTTAAAATTATTTTTTGATTAAATTCTTCAAAACCAATAAAGCTTATTTTAAGCACGTAGTTGGCCGCAGACAACTTATTAATCTTGAAAAAACCTGCTTCGTCGGTAGAAGTTCCCTTTAAAAATGTAGTACCGTCTTCAGCAAAAACAATAACATTAGCTAAATCAATAGCTCGGTTGTTGGTGTCTGTTATGTTTCCTGAAATTGAAAAATCTTGAGCATAAATAGAAATACCAAATGTAAAAAATACGAGGCGCGCAAAGTGTCGTAGGTTAATAATCATGAAGTTAGTTTAGGGGGCAAGGTATAAATTCTTTTTTATTTTGAATTGCGGTTTTTCCGCAATTCGTTCCTTTTTATTATGCTTTTTATATGTTTTAAAGCATAAATAATCAATTATATTTGCAAATCAGTTATTGCTATAGAAAATTGA
The DNA here is from genome assembly GCA_964388865.1 of uncultured Flavobacteriaceae bacterium. Taxonomy (GTDB): domain Bacteria; phylum Bacteroidota; class Bacteroidia; order Flavobacteriales; family Flavobacteriaceae; genus Winogradskyella. Next base: position 4,731 of record CAYMDB010000058.1, on the reverse strand, counting down.
CATGAAAAATATCCGTAATTTTTGCATTATTGCCCATATCGACCATGGAAAAAGTACTCTGGCAGATCGGTTGCTCGATTTCACAGGATCGGTGACGGCTCGTGAAAAACAAGAGCAATTATTAGATAATATGGACTTGGAACGTGAGCGTGGAATTACCATAAAATCTCATGCCATTCAGATGGATTATGAATATGAAGGTGAAAACTATGTGCTCAACCTCATCGACACACCTGGTCATGTTGATTTTTCATATGAGGTGTCGCGTTCTATTGCCGCCTGCGAGGGAGCTTTGTTAATTGTAGATGCAGCGCAGAGTATTCAAGCGCAGACCATTTCAAACTTATACTTAGCCTTAGAGAATGATTTGGAAATTATTCCGGTTCTTAATAAGGTTGATTTACCAAGTGCAAATCCGGAAGAAGTTACAGATGATATTGTCGATCTTTTAGGTTGCGATCCAGAAGACGTGATTCATGCCAGTGGAAAAACAGGCTTTGGTGTTGATACTATTTTAAAAGCAATTATTGAGCGTATCCCTGCTCCAAAAGGAGATGTAAATGCCCCTTTACAAGCCTTGATTTTCGATTCGGTTTACAACACCTTTAGAGGAGTAGAAACCTATTTTAGAGTCTTTGATGGCGAAATTAAAAAAGGACAAAAAATTAAATTCGTTGCGACAGAAAAGGAGTATTATGCCGACGAGGTTGGTACTTTAAAATTAACGCAAGTTGCTAAACAAAGCGTTAAGGCGGGAGATGTTGGTTACTTAATTACGGGCATAAAAACCGCAAAAGAAGTAAAGGTAGGAGACACGATTACGGATTTTGACAAACCAACAACCAATATCATTGAAGGTTTTGAATACGTAAAACCTATGGTTTTCGCTGGTATTTACCCTGTAGATACCGAAGATTACGAAGAGTTACGTAACTCTATGGAAAAGCTACAACTCAACGATGCCTCTTTGGTGTTTCAACCTGAAAGTTCGGCAGCCTTAGGTTTTGGTTTCCGTTGTGGATTCTTGGGTATGCTTCACATGGAAATTATTCAAGAGCGTCTGGAGCGCGAATTTGATATGACCGTTATTACCACTGTGCCCAACGTGTCTTACCATGCTTACACCAATAAAAATCCAAACGACGCATTTATTGTAAACAATCCTAGTGATTTGCCAGAACCAACAACTGTTAATCGTGTTGAAGAGCCTTTTATTAAAGCAACCATTATTACAAAAGCAGAATTTGTAGGTAACGTGATGAGTTTGTGTATAGAAAAACGCGGTATGATTATCAACCAGACCTACCTCACCACCGAACGTGTAGAGCTGATTTTTGAAATGCCCTTAGCCGAAATTGTATTCGATTTTTACGACCGCTTAAAAACGGTATCTAAAGGTTATGCTTCTTTCGATTATTCACCAGTAGGCATGAAAGTTTCAAAATTAGTGCGCTTAGATGTCTTGTTAAACGCGCAACCTGTAGATGCGCTTTCGGCATTAATTCATGCCGACAATGCCCACCATATCGGTAAAAAAATGTGTGAAAAGTTGAAGGAATTAATTCCGCGTCAGCAATTTGATATTCCTATACAAGCGGCAATAGGAGCCAAGATTATTGCTAGAGAAACTGTAAAAGCACTTCGTAAAGATGTTACAGCAAAGTGCTATGGAGGTGATATTTCGCGTAAACGTAAACTGCTCGAAAAGCAGAAAAAAGGTAAGAAGCGTATGCGACAAGTGGGTAATGTTGAAATTCCGCAGCAAGCCTTTATGGCCGTTTTAAAGTTGAATGATTAAAAGAAAGTGTCTCAATACTTCATGAACCTTTCTGAGATTTGAATATTTGAGAATCGTTCTCCGACAGGAGTCCGATAAAAAAAATTAAAAAAAGCCGTTTCAACAAATTTTGAGACGGCTTCCTCAAAATTGTTAGAAGTTCGATTGAATAGATTCCTGCTTTCGCAGGAATTTAACAAATTCCTTTGAAAAAAGGAATCTCAAAATTGTGGAAATAGTCCTGAGTTAAGGCCGAAAACACATTTTTATTTTATCTTACATCATCGCATAAACTTTAATTCCATGTACCATTTAACGGTCAAGTATAAGCTTAGTGCGGGATTAGAAGCACTTCACTTTCGGTTTAACTTTATGTTTGTTAATATTCAATTCATTTAAATTTAGTACTTTAGCCCGCATTACGCTTATACAATGTTGGCAATAGTACTTATTTCCGTTTGTTTTCATTAAGATAATTCACTAATTCATAGACTAATGAAACTGGATTTTGTTGATGAAATGGTAAGTTAGATTGTTGGTTATAAAGTTTTTCAGCACGTTCAATTGCGTTTACTTGAGATGCATTTTTGTCATTTTCTAATTTGGAATAAATTGTTTGACAAAATTTATAAGATTTACCATCTTTCTCATAGTTCAAATCCCAATTTTCTCCAAGAAACTTACAATAGAAAGTTCTGTAATGTTGCTGTTCAGTATAATTGAAATGCAAATAAAACCACAATTCAAAAGAGTCATTTGAGTATGCAATATTATACCCTAAAGATTTACCTTTAGTAATAGCGTTATCAAAATCAGAAAATTCTTTTTCGCCTTGTTTAAAGTCCATATCAAAGACACACCAAACTTCATCGTATTTTGTTTCACTATTTTCAATAATTGAAGTAGTTGATTCAATCAGTTTTAATTTGCTTTGCCCTTTTAAGTCAACTGCTTCAACAGTAAGGGTTAGCACAGGGAAAGATTCAAAGTACAATTTTTCTGTTTGTCCTTCCCCTACTATTAAAATGGTCTTATTAATTTCTTCTATCTCAATTCTATATAAGGAAGCATCAACTTTTTTAAGCCAAGGTTTTTGGGCTTTTACATCTGTTTTCTTTATTGCTTTTGTTTTTTTAGGCATCTTCTTCAGTGTTAATTAGTTTACTGAAATCTCCTAAAAATGGAATCGCTCCATATTTTCCTTGAATATAATCTTTCTCGAATGAAGCTGTGTTTCTAATCCCTTTAAATTTGACTAAAGAATATAGATGACTCGCCCCATACTTGTCCTTTTCTACAAACTCAATTTGGTCTCTTCTCAACAAGTCAGATGAAAGCAGATTCGTATCGTGAGTGGTAAAAATAAGTTGAGAACCAGTATTTTCATTTGAATTAAATAATTCTAAAATTCTTTTTGTTAATAAAGGATGGAAACGAGCATCAAACTCATCAATAATGATAGGTTTTTTGTATTTAAGTGCTTCATAGATGAATGGACTTAATTCAAATAACTTTTGAGTTCCTTCTGATTCGTGGTCTCCGAAAGGAAATGATTCTGTTTGGTTAGAAACTAGATTTTTATCAAATTTCTTTCTAGTTGAAATGAGTAGTTTTCTTTTTTTCTTTTCAAAGTCTTTGCGAATGTCTTCGTCAACATCTTTTGGTAAATCATCAGATGAAATTTCAATTGCATTTACGTTTTCAATTCCAATATCTCCGTATTTAAGAAAATCAAGAATATATTTCTTTTTTTTATCATCATTTAAAGAATCACCAGCATATCTATACATACCTTGATGTCCCAAACCACTAATTACAAAAATTGAAGCAAAACTGTCAATCAGTTGCTTTGATAATTTACCAAATCCAAATGTTGCAAGTGTAGATAGGAAAAGTGAATTATTTCTGAAAATTTCATTTTCATCTGAATTGTCATCTAATAAACTCATTAATTTATTTCCTTCACTAAAATTTGTTTTATCTAGTTCTATAACATCTTGATTATCTCTTATAAAAAAAGGAAGTTCTCTATCATTCGGTTTTCCATACAACCATTCTGCCGTGATATTTTCATCATCAGCTTCAAAACCATAGCGATACTTAATTTTTTTATGCCAAAAGATAATTTGATAAAAGGTAGGTTCGTTTTCTGTTTCTGTTGATAGTCTGAATGGTTCGGTGTAGTCTAAAACTTGTTCATCTTTGACAGAAGTTCTTACAATTCTGATGAATGAAACAAACGCTTTAATGACATTACTTTTTCCACTTGCATTTGCTCCATAAATTGCCTTTGACTTGAGAAAAGAAATGCTTTCATTGTTGCTTCCTTTAATAACATTTTTTATATCAATTTCTTCTTTTTTCGATTTTATCTTTGCCGCTGAAAGATTCAAGGTTTGAATATCCTTGAACGACTTAAAGTTTCCAAAACTGAATTCTTGAATTTTCATCTTAAATTAAAATTTGCTTTTATATTGCAAATATACAAATAAGAATTTATTAGACGTAAACTTTGGCAGATTGTTTTCGGTATTATTGCCAACATTGGGTTATATGTCTTTCTTTTCACATAAAGTGGTTCGCTTTATAAGATTCCTGCTTTCGCAGGAATTTAACATATTCCTTTGAAAAATGGAATCTCATCAAATAAAAAATCCGAAATTTCAATCAGAGATCATAACATCTCAACTGTAGGTTTATTTTGGATGAATTATAGTATTCTATAATTTCATTTTTTGCATTGCTCAAATCTTTTAACTTTGGGCGTTTTTAAGTCTTTCAACTCGTAAACAAGGATGCGATTGATGAGATTCCTGCTTTCGCAGGAATTTAACAAATTCCTTTGAAAAAAGGAATCTCAAAATTGTGGAAATAGTCCTGAGTTAAGGCCGAAAACACATTTTTCCTGACTTCCGCAACAAAAAAACCCACAAAATATAAGGGTCTAAATTATA
>CAYMDB010000057.1:0-11462 GCA_964388865.1 uncultured Flavobacteriaceae bacterium | reverse complement strand
GGTCACGAGGCCTTTACGGCTATGCGTGCTCGTGGTGCTCAAGTTACAGATATCGCTATTTTTGTTGTGGCCGCAGATGATGCTATTATGCCGCAAACTAAAGAAGCAATTGCCCATGCACAAGCTGCTGGGGTACCTATTGTCTTTGCCATAAATAAAATTGATAAACCAGACGCAAATCCTGAAAAAGTAAAAGAGGGATTAGCACAAATGAATCTTTTAGTAGAAGATTGGGGTGGAAAAATTCAATCTCACGATATTTCTGCTAAAATGGGAACTGGTGTCAAAGAATTGCTAGAAAAAGTATTGCTAGAGGCTGAATTATTAGAGCTTAAAGCAAATCCGAATAAACTGGCAAGTGGTACTGTTGTTGAAGCCTTTTTAGATAAAGGTAGAGGTTATGTGTCCACTATTTTAGTGCAAGCTGGTACTTTAAAACTTGGAGATTACGTTCTCGCCGGAAAAAACAGCGGTAAGGTAAAAGCTATGCAAGATGAGCGAGGTAAAGATGTAGCGGAAGCTGGGCCAGCAACACCAGTTTCAATTCTTGGGCTTGATGGTGCACCACAAGCTGGTGACAAGTTTAATGTTTTTGAAGATGAACGTGAAGCAAAACAAATCGCAACCAAACGAACACAATTACAGCGTGAGCAATCGGTTAGAACACAGCGTCATATCACACTTGATGAAATAGGAAGGCGTATAGCACTTGGAGATTTCCAAGAGTTAAATATTATACTTAAAGGTGATGTGGACGGGTCTGTTGAAGCCTTAACAGATTCATTCCAAAAATTATCTACTGAAGCAATTCAAGTTAATATTATACATAAAGGCGTTGGTGCCATTACTGAAAGTGATGTATTATTAGCCAGCGCGTCAGATGCTATTATTGTCGGGTTTAATGTTCGCCCAGTCGGAAATGCGCGAACGATTGCCGATAAGGAAGAAATCGATATTAGAACTTACTCAATTATCTACGCAGCGATTAATGACCTTAAAGACGCAATGGAGGGTATGCTTTCACCAGAAATGAAAGAAGAGATTACTGGTACTGCCGAAATAAGAGAAATTTTCAAAGTGTCTAAAGTTGGAAGTATTGCAGGTTGTATGGTTACCAATGGTAAAATATTTAGAAACTCGGGCATCAGAATTATCAGAGATGGTGTGGTAGTGCATACAGGTGAATTAGCATCGTTAAAACGATTTAAGGATGATGTTAAGGAAGTTTCTAAAGGTTACGATTGTGGTATGCAGATTAAAAATTATAATGACATAGAAGAAGGTGACGTTATTGAAGCATTCCAAGAAGTGGAAGTGAAGAAAAAGTTGAAATAATACTTAACGTCAATAAATTAAAAAAAGCGGCCAAACGGTCGTTTTTTTTGTGAGGTGTTGTTAGGTTTAATTTTTATCGATCTTAGGTTGAAAAATAAGGGCGTTCATGAAATCCTTTTTAATTTTTGCCCATGCTCGGTCGGCTTCTAATCGCGTTGCAAAATTTCCGACCCAAACCTTGTAATTTGGAGTGTTCCAAACAATTTCTACAGGCCACTCCTCGTAAAGGTTAAGAAAGTTATCCTTTTCGCGTTCGGCTAAATCAAGATCAACATTTTGGTAAACTTGTATTTTATAAACTCTTGAGGTTTTTAAGTCTTTTTTAAATTCTAATAACTTTACTATATCGCTATCTTGACTTATATTTACCTTCCCTTGTTGCGCTTGTAAGACAAAAGAAAACGTAAAAAATATTAAGTAAAATTCTAAATATTTGGTTTTTAAATTCATGGTGGTATAATTATTTGGTAAAGATATAGTATTCAACGAAACTAGGGATATAAAATTATATGCTAGAAAGAAGAATCTGGATTAATAATAATTTTTGTGGACATTTTTTTGTTGTAATAAAGACGCATAAATACTCATAAATACGCTTATTTAGAATTGGTATAAATTAGTTGTTAACACGAATCTATGATTTCTAAAATCCACTTTATATGTTACTTTTGCATCAGTTTTTTACCAACAGGTTTTTACTTTTTAATGAAAAAATCGTACCAAAGTTTAGAAGATAATTCAACTACCAATATGAAAGAGGTGATTTACCGTAATTTAACTGCTAAGATGCTTCATCTTGGTTTTATTTTATTACTTACGTTTACAACGTCACTTAACGCTCAAGAGGGTGACTCAGCAAATGGGAAATCTTTATTCAACGCCAACTGTGCGGCTTGTCACAAATTAGACAAGGCAATGACAGGGCCTGCTTTGCGTAATGTAGAAGCGCGGCTATCAGAAGAACAAGGCTTGGGTAGAGAGTGGCTTAACTCTTGGATTCGTAATAGTGCTGGACTTATTAAGTCTGGTGATGCCTATGCAAATAAGATATACAATGAGTATAATCAAACAGCAATGACGGCTTATCCAGGTCTTTCAGATCAGGATATATCAGATATTTTAGCCTACACGGCACAACCTAAAGCAGAGCCCGTTGCAGTCGAAACCGCCGCTAGTGCAGCGCCAAGTCAAGAAGGGGGTGTTCCAAACAATTTAATTCTTGGGGCATTAGCAGTGCTATTTGCCTTATTGGCTATGGCTTTAGTTTTAGTAAAACGTACACTCGATCGTTTTGCAGAGGTCAAAGGAATTGAAGTGGTTGAGAAGGAAAAACGCACACCTCTTTGGAAAGCCTTCGCACAAAATCAGTTTTTAGTTTTAGTGACGTCGATATTCTTTCTATTAGCGAGTGCTTATTTTGTCTATGGTTATTTAATGCAGGTCGGTGTTGATCAAGGTTATGAGCCTATACAACCTATTCATTATTCGCATAGAATTCACGCCGGTGACAACGCTATTGATTGTAAATATTGCCATTCCTCAGCACGAGTGAGTAAGCATTCAGGAATTCCTTCTTTAAATATTTGTATGAACTGTCACAAAGCTATTGGCGAGGTGGCAGCAGAGACCTTAGCAGAAGGAAAAGAGTACGGTGTAGATTACAATGCTGAGATTCAAAAATTATACGATGCTGTAGGTTGGGACGGAACAGGTTACACTGGGCAATCTAAACCAGTAAAATGGATACGCATTCACAATTTACCGGATTTTGCTTACTTTAACCATTCACAACACGTCGTGGTTGGTGGCCTAGAATGTCAAACTTGTCATGGACCAGTCCAAGAGATGGAAATTATGTACCAATACTCACCATTAACGATGGGTTGGTGTATTAACTGTCACAGAGAGACTAATGTAAAAGTTAAAGACAACGAATACTACACTAAAATTCATGAGCAACTGTCTAAAAAGTATGGTGTAAACGAGTTAACTGTCGCGCAGATGGGCGGATTAGAGTGTGGTAAGTGTCATTATTAATTATAAATAAGAAGTAATTCAAAATTATATGTCATCAAACAAGAAATACTGGAAAAGTGTTGAAGAACTAAACGAAAATAGTTCTATTGTTGAGGCGCTTAAACAAAATGAATTTGTAGAAGAAATACCTACGAATGAATTTTTAGGTAACGAAGAGACCTTGGCGTCTTCTTCTACATCGCGTCGTGATTTCTTAAAATACGTCGGCTTTAGCACTGCAGCGGCATCTTTTGCTGCCTGCGAGGGGCCAGTGATTAAATCAATTCCTTATATAGTGCAACCAACTGAAATTATTCCAGGGGTTGCAAATTATTATGCGACCACAATTGCTAACGGATTTGATTTTGCAAGTGTTTTAGTAAAGACCAGAGAAGGGAGACCTATAAAAATAGAAAATAATACGGACGCTAATACCAACGGTACAGCAAACGCGAGAGTGAACGCCTCAGTTTTGGGATTGTATGATAATCTTAGAGTCAAAGCGCCTATGAAAGCGGGTTCAGCCATAACTTGGTCCACTTTCATGTCCGAAACATCATCTAAATTAAAAGGTTTAGGAGCCGGCAAGGAGATTGTGGTTTTAACGCAAACCTTAGCGAGTCCATCCACTTATAAATTAATCGCTGAGTTTAAAGAAAAGTATGGAAACGTAAAGCACGTTACTTACGATACGGTTTCTGAATCTGCAACCCTAGATGCCTACCAATCTAAATACGGCAGACGAGGGATGGCAAACTACGATTTCTCAAAAGCCATGACCATTGTTTCAATTGGTGCAGATTTCTTAGGAGATTGGCAAGGCGGTGGTTTTGATTCTGGTTATTCCAAAAATCGAATCCCTGCAAATGGGAAAATGTCGAGACATATTCAATTTGAATCTAATTTGTCATTATCAGGTGCCAATGCAGACCAACGTGTACCATTAAAACCTACCGAACAAAAACTGGCTTTAGCAAAATTGTATAGCTATGTTACCGGCAATTCAATAGGTGGGGCAACGCTTTCAGAGAAATTAGAAAAATCGGTTAGAGCGGCAGCATCAGAATTGAGCAAAGCAGGAAGTAATGCTGTGGTAGTTACAGGTATTCAAGATATAAACGCGCAAGTAATAGTAATAGAATTAAACGAATACCTTAAAAGTAAAGCGTTTGATCCAAAAACAACCCTATTAACAAGACAAGGAAACGACAAAGCAGTATTGCAGTTGGTCGCTGATATGAATGCGGGCAAGATTGGTGCGCTGATTATGAATGGCGTCAATCCAATTTATTCCCTTCCAAATTCAAAAGCATTTGAAGAAGGATTGAAGAAAACAGATGTGTCTATTGCGTTTTCTATGAAACAAGATGAAACGGCATCTCAATGCGAGTATATCGCAGCAACGCCACATTACTTGGAATCTTGGGGGGATGTTGAAATAAAATTAGGACATTACTCCATGATGCAACCTACCATTCGTCCGTTGTTTGATACAAAGCAATTTCAAGACGTGCTTTTAGCATGGAATGAAAATACGGCGTCATATAGAGAATACCTTAAAACAGTCTGGACCACAGAAATCTTAAATGGTGCGTCTTTTAATAAGGCGGTTCAAGACGGTTTGTTTGTTGCGGCAACGGCGTCTTCAATTGAAAGTACAGCGGCGTCTACAGAACCTAATACAGAGGCGGCTGAAATTCCTAGTGGAAATGCGGCTAGAACACTTACCGCTTCGGTAAAACCAGGTGAATTAGAATTAACACTGTATACTAAAGTTGGTATGGGTGATGGGCAACAAGCCAATAACCCATGGTTACAAGAGTTTCCAGATCCTATTACAAGAACATCTTGGGACAACTATGTAACAGTTTCAAAATCAGATGCTGAGGCATACGGTCTTTTTAACGAGAATGTTGCCAACGGTGGACTTAACGGAAGTTATGTAGATGTTACCGTAAATGGTGTAACGGTATCAAAAGTTCCTGTAATTATTCAGCCAGGTCAGGCCAAAGGATCTATAGGTTTAGCCTTAGGTTACGGAAGATCGGCCGGTTTAAAAGCCGAAATGCAAACGGGTGTAAACGCTTATCCTTTGTATCAAAACTTTAATTCGGTACAGGACGTTACAATAAGTAAAGTTGCAGGTGTTCATGAATTTGCTTGTGTACAATTACACAATACCTTAATGGGTAGAGGTGATATCATTAAAGAAACGAGCTTAGAAATATTTAATACCAAAGATAAAAAATACTGGAATGCTATACCTCTGGTATCGCTCAACCACGTTGAAACACCTGTAACCTCGCCTGAGGTGGATTTATGGGAAGAATTTGACCGTTCAATTGGTCACCATTTTAATTTATCTATAGACCTAAATGCCTGCACCGGTTGTGGAGCATGTGTTATTGCATGTCACGCAGAAAATAACGTTCCCGTTGTTGGTAAGTCGGAAATTAGACGTAGTAGAGATATGCACTGGTTGCGTATAGATAGGTATTATTCTTCTGAAGATTCTTTTGAAGGCGATAATGAAAAGAAAGACAATATTTCTGGTTTAAGCAGCTCACTTAGTGAATTTGGTGAAATGGAGAGTCCTGCCGATAATCCACAAGTAGCGTTTCAGCCTGTAATGTGTCAGCATTGTAATCACGCACCTTGCGAAACGGTTTGTCCGGTTGCAGCAACAGCTCACGGTCGTCAAGGTCAAAATCATATGGCTTATAACCGTTGTGTAGGTACAAGATATTGTGCTAACAACTGTCCTTATAAAGTGCGTCGTTTTAACTGGTTTTTATACAATAAGAATGATGAGTTTGATTACTACATGAATGATGATTTAGGACGTATGGTCTTAAATCCAGATGTGACTGTGCGTTCTCGTGGTGTTATGGAAAAATGTTCAATGTGTATTCAAAAAACACAAAAAACAATATTAGATGCAAAACGCGACGGTCGTTTAGTTAAAGACGGGGAATTTCAAACCGCGTGTTCTTTAGCTTGTGGCAACGGTGCGATTGTATTTGGAGATATTAATGATAAAGACAGTAAGATTACAGCATTAAAAGAAGATGATCGTATGTATCACTTGTTAGAAAGCGTTGGAACAAAACCAAACGTTATTTATCAAACCAAGGTGAGAAATACCTCAAAAGCGTAAATTTAATTAAAGAATCAATTATATAATTATGGCGTCTCATTACGAAGCACCTATTAGAAGACCATTAGTAACTGGAGAAAAATCGTATCACGATGTTACTGTTGATGTAGCTCGGCCAGTTGAAGGTAAAGCAAACAGATCGTGGTGGATTGTTTTCAGCATTGCTTTGGTCGCATTCCTTTGGGGAATAGGTTGTATTATTTATACCGTATCTACCGGTATTGGGGTTTGGGGTCTTAATAAGACTGTAAACTGGGCTTGGGATATTACTAACTTCGTTTGGTGGGTTGGTATTGGTCACGCAGGAACACTGATTTCAGCGGTACTATTATTATTCCGTCAAAAATGGAGAATGGCTATTAACCGCTCTGCGGAAGCCATGACTATTTTCTCAGTTATTCAAGCAGGTTTATTCCCAATTATACACATGGGACGTCCTTGGTTGGCCTATTGGGTATTGCCTATTCCTAATCAATTTGGCTCGTTGTGGGTTAATTTTAATTCGCCATTGCTCTGGGATGTATTTGCCATTTCTACATATTTATCGGTATCGCTAGTATTTTGGTGGACGGGTTTATTACCAGATTTTGCAATGATTAGAGATCGCGCTGTAAGGCCTTTTCAAAAGAAAATATATTCTTTATTGAGTTTCGGCTGGTCAGGAAGAGCAAAAGATTGGCAGCGTTTTGAAGAAGTTTCGCTAGTACTTGCTGGTTTAGCAACACCTTTGGTACTCTCGGTGCATACAATTGTATCTTTTGATTTCGCTACGTCTGTAATACCAGGTTGGCATACCACAATTTTTCCGCCGTACTTTGTTGCAGGGGCAATTTTCTCTGGATTTGCTATGGTAAACACGCTTCTTATTATCATGAGAAAAGTGTCCAATCTAGAAAATTATATTACCGTACAACATATTGAGCTGATGAATATTGTAATTATGCTTACAGGCTCTATAGTTGGTGTGGCTTATATTACGGAATTATTTATCGCATGGTATTCTGGTGTGGAGTATGAACAATACGCGTTCTTAAACAGAGCTACCGGGCCTTATGGGTGGGCCTATTGGTCAATGATGACTTGTAATGTGATCTCTCCACAATTTATGTGGTTCAAAAGACTTAGAACAAGCATCATGTTTTCCTTTTTCATTTCAATTGTTGTAAACATCGGAATGTGGTTTGAGCGTTTTGTAATCATCGTAACCTCATTGCATAGAGATTATTTACCATCGTCTTGGACGATGTTTTCACCAACATTTGTTGATATCGGAATTTTCATAGGAACTATTGGGTTCTTCTTTGTATTATTCCTATTATACGCACGGACTTTTCCTGTAATAGCGCAAGCAGAAGTGAAGACCATATTGAAAGCATCAGGTGAACGTTATAAAAAGATAAGAGAACGTGGTGATAGTCTGGTGGGTACAGGTGCTGATGCCAGAACCTCTAACGTAATTTCAAACCCATCTACTGCTACTGCAGGAGATAATACAGCTAAGGTCAATGATCTTTTAAATAGTATTGGGGAATTTGATACGTCTACTGGAACGGCTGACGATTTACAAAAAATCAATGGAATTGGTCCTAAAATGGAGGATATACTTAACAGTATTGGAATTTACACTTTCCTTCAAGTGAGTAAAATGACTAAAAGAGAGTACGACTTGTTAGATACCATTACGGGATCTTTCCCAGGAAGAGCAGAGCGCGATGATTGGTCTGGGCAAGCTAAAAATTTATTAAATAATTAATATAGTTTATGGAAACTTCAAAAGTAATTCATGCTATTTATACTGATGACGATGTATTGCTGTCTGCCGTTAAAAGGGTCAAAGCAGAAAAACATCACATCGAAGAGATATATACACCTTTTCCAGTTCATGGGCTAGATAAGGCAATGGGTCTGGCTCCAACACGTTTAGCGATAACAGCCTTCTTGTATGGGTGTGTTGGCTTAGTAGTGGCAACTGTAATGATGAACTATATAATGATTGAAGATTGGCCACAGGATATTGGTGGTAAACCAAGTTTTAGTTATTTAGAAAATATGCCAGCTTTTGTGCCTATTATGTTTGAACTTACGGTATTTTTCGCCGCGCATTTAATGGTTATAACCTTTTACCTAAGAAGTAGAATGTGGCCATTTAAAAAAGCTGAAAACCCTGATTTAAGAACAACAGATGATCATTTCTTAATGGAAATTGCCTTGCATGATAATGAGGATGAATTAACAGCCTTATTGAGAGAGACGGGTGCTGTTGAAGTAACTATTATTGATAAAGACGAAGATGAACATTAATATGAAAACGACTTTAAAATATACCCTAGTTATAGTTTTGATAGGAAGTTTGGTGTCTTGCCAGAAAAACTCGAGACGAAACTATCAATATATGCCTAATATGTACGAGTCTGTTGGTTATGAAGCGTATCAAGAAGCAGCTGTTGAAGTTGGAGGGGTTCAAATTTTTGAATATGATATGGAAGCGAAACTGCCAGCTAAGGGCACCATCCCTAGAGGCGATTTTATGCCATACGATATAGATGACACCAATGAAGGCTATAGTTTAGCAAAGGCGACCTTGAAAAGTCCCTTAGATTCCATACAAGTCAATTATGATGATGCAAAAATCTTGTACGAGGTGTATTGTGGTATTTGCCACGGAAATAAAGGCAATGGTAAAGGCAAATTGGTAGAGCGGGAAAAGATCTTAGGCGTACCAAGCTATGATGATGCCGGTAGAGCTATTACAACGGGTAGTATTTACCACGTAATCTATTACGGGAAAAACACTATGGGATCCTATGCCAACCAATTAAACGAAAATGAGCGTTGGCAGGTGGTGGCATATGTTGAAAAACTGAAAGCTGAATTAGAAAAGTAAGATTTAGATAAAGATTATATAAATGGAATATAAAATTTCAAATCGATTAAAGATAGGCGCTATCATCCTAATAGTCTTAGGAATATTAGGTGTAGGTTATGGCTTTATAGATTCGCAAAAAGTGAATGAGGATAATATTTCTGAGTTTCTTGCCAATGAAGATCATCATGGTGCAGAGAATGCAACAGATATTCATGGCGAAACGCATGATGCTGCGGCTTCTTCTCATGCAGGTGAAAGACATGAAGCTGAAGCTGATGGTCATGAAATGACACATGAAGAACATGTATTACATCAAATACACAACAGACCTTATGCGGCGATGTACGTTGCGGCTTTTTTCTTCTTCATGATCGCTCTAGGCGTACTTGCTTTCTATGCTATACAATATGCAGCACAGGCAGGTTGGTCACCAGTATTGTTTAGAGTAATGGAAGGTATTACCGCCTATGTGTTACCTGGAGGACTGTTTGTATTGGCAATAGCTTTCGTTGCAGATAAACATTTATTTATTTGGTTAGATCCCGAGGTTGTAGCGCACGATGCCTTAATTCAAGGTAAAGAAAGTTGGCTCAACAAACCATGGTTTTTTATTAGGGGATTCATCTTTTTAGGTGGTTGGTTTTTATATCGTTATTTTTCAAGAAAATTCTCAGTGGCTCAAGATCAAGCTGAGGTGAACGATAATAGAAACTTCAAGAAAAACTTTAGAATTTCTGCGGCATTTCTAGTATTCTATATTTATACAGAATCTATGATGTCTTGGGATTGGATTATGAGTGTAGATCCGCACTGGTTTAGTACCCTGTTTGGCTGGTATGTATTTGCAAGTATGTTTGTAAGCGGTATTACAATGATTGCCTTAGTAACCATCTACTTGAAATCTAAAGGCTTATTAGAATTTGTAAATGATAGCCATATTCACGATTTAGCGAAGTTTATGTTCGGTATGAGTATATTTTGGACTTACCTTTGGTTTTCACAATTCATGCTCATATGGTATTCTAACATACCTGAAGAGGTCACCTATTTTGTGACGCGAATTGAGGACTATAAATTGCCATTTTTCGGCATGGTAGCTCTAAACTTTATATTTCCATTGTTACTATTAATGAATAGTGATTACAAGCGCATTCCTTGGTTTGTTGTTATGACAGGTATTGTTGTTTTATGCGGCCACTACATAGACATCTTCAACATGATTATGCCTGCTACAGTTGGCGACAGATGGTTTATTGGTATCCCAGAAATTGGTGCCGTACTATTATTTGGTGGTTTGTTTCTTCTTGTCGTATTTACGGCACTTGGTAAACATCCACTGCTAGCAAAAGGCAACCCATTTATTAAGGAAAGTGAACATTTCCATTATTAATTATAAATAAGAAGAAACGATAATGACTGCTTTATTAACTATTATAATTGTACTCTTTGCAGCTGTTGCCTTATGGCAAATGGTAAAGATTTTTGATTTAGCTCAAGTTGGTACATCCAATTCTCAAATAGCGGATGACAAAGACAATAGACTAAATGGTTACCTAATGTTGGGATTCTTAGTCTTCATTTACGCTATTACTATTGCGAGCTTTTGGTATTTGGGAGACTTACCTTTAATGTCAAATGCAGCTTCAGAACATGGGGCAGATTTTGATAACCTTATGGTTATTTCTATGGTTGTTATATTCATTGTTCAAACTATTACACAATTTTTACTGCACTACTTCGCATTTAAATACAAAGGAGAAAAAGGGCGTACTGCCTTGTTTTATGCCGATAATAATTTGTTAGAGGCCATATGGACCATAATTCCTGTTATTGTATTAGCAGGTTTAATTATCTATGGCTTATTTACGTGGAACGAAATCATGAATGTGAGCGAAGAAGACGATCCTATGATTGTAGAGCTATACGCACAACAATTTAACTGGAAAGCGCGATATGGTGGAAACGACAATGTGCTCGGGCAAGCTAATGTTAGACTTATTGATATAGATAGAGCAAACATACTTGGTGTTGCGGAAGATGATCCAAACGCACAAGACGACGTTATTGTTACAGAGTTGCACCTACCTG
>CAYMDB010000056.1:0-11534 GCA_964388865.1 uncultured Flavobacteriaceae bacterium | reverse complement strand
AGCTCCTTTTAATATGCTTTCAGTGACTTCTAAGGCATTAAATATATCCTTTTCCGTTATATCTTTTAAATTTATTTTTTTCAACTCATTAGCAAATGTGAATAGTACTAATTCTATATCATTTGTTTTTTTTATTGAAAAATACTGTTTTTCTAAGCTTTTTATTTGAGTCTTTTTCTCTGCAATAGTTTTATCGAGGTTAATGATATGACCTGCTTGGAGCATGTCTACGATATGTGGGTTTTGTTGTTCTAACATCGCTATACTAAGGCAAAAACGTCTTGAGAGTCCAGATTTGGTTTCTCCGCGTTTCACGAGATAATTGCTAACGTTAGAATCGGTTATTACCCCTGATTTTTCTGTTGCCGTATTAGTAGAACGAGATTCAGGAATACGTAAAAGTCTGCCGGCATAAATAATCTCTTTAGATCCAGGATTTAATTCGAAAATTGCATTCATACTCACTCCATAAATCTTGGATATGGAATAGACTGTTTCACCTTTTTGAATAGAATGCTCGATTGTATTCTGCTGAGCCACAACAAACTTAAAGCACAAAGCAAAAATTATAATCAGTGGTAAAAACTTCCCCATGCTACGTTTAATCTCTTTTTGAATTTTAGTATTCAATGCTAGGTGACTTAGGCATAGAACTGAAGAAACTACTCAAGATATGGGGCTTTACTCTTGGTAATATGCGAACGTTTATATGAATAAAGTCACTCGATGATTTATATCTAAAATACACGACATAAAAATACTAAAATAATGCGCTTAAGGTTTTAAATCTCTACTTCTTATCAACAGGATATCAACAATTTTTAAAATGTTGCTTATTCATTTTCAGTAGGATACTTTTAATTTGTTAATTGATTGGTTTTAATTGAAAAATCTATAATTAAACATCATAGATAGGGCTTATAGCTTATCTTTGTAGCCTTAAATTAAAATAATGAGTAATATAGTGGCTATAGTAGGTCGTCCCAATGTAGGAAAATCTACCTTTTTCAATCGTTTAATTAAAAGGCGTGAGGCTATTGTTGATGCTGTTAGCGGTGTTACACGAGATAGACATTACGGTAAATCTGATTGGAACGGTAAGGAGTTTTCTCTTATAGATACTGGTGGTTATGTTCTTGGTAGCGACGATGTGTTTGAAGCTGAAATCGATAAGCAAGTAGAGCTCGCTATTGATGAAGCAGATGCTATTATTTTTATGGTAGATGTAGAAACTGGAGTTACTGGTATGGATGAGGATGTGGCAAAATTACTTAGAAAAGTAAAAAAACCTGTTTTTCTCGTTGTAAATAAAGTGGATAATAACAAAAGAGCACAAGATGCTGTTGAGTTTTATGCCCTTGGATTAGGAGAATACTTTACAATTGCCAGTATTAATGGAAGTGGTACGGGTGATTTATTAGATGCTGTTGTAAAAGCTTTGCCAGAAAAAGAAGAGGTTGAAGAAGAAGAATTGCCACGATTTGCCGTTGTTGGAAGACCTAATGCGGGAAAATCCTCATTTATAAATGCCTTAATTGGCGAAGAACGTTATATAGTTACCGATATCGCTGGTACAACTAGAGATGCTATTGATACCAAGTACAATCGTTTTGGCTTTGAATTTAATCTTGTAGATACAGCGGGTATTCGTCGTAAATCAAAGGTTAAGGAAGATTTAGAGTTTTATTCGGTAATGCGCAGCGTTAGAGCCATAGAGCACTGCGATGTTTGTTTAGTGGTTTTAGATGCGACTCGCGGATTTGATGGTCAGGTTCAAAATATATTTTGGTTGGCCGAACGCAATAGAAAAGGGATTGTAATTCTTGTCAATAAGTGGGATTTAGTAGAAAAGGATACAAAAACGGCTAAAGGTTTTGAAAAACATATTAGAGAACAGATTGCCCCCTTTACAGATGTGCCAATCGTTTTTATTTCTGTGACTAATAAGCAACGAATTTTTAAGGCTATTGAAACCGCAGTAGAAGTTTATAATAACAGAGCAAAACACATAAAAACGAGTGTGCTTAATGAAACTTTGTTACCAATAATTGAGCATCAGCCACCTCCAGCTTACAAGGGTAAATTTGTTAAGATAAAGTACATCATGCAGTTACCGACGCCTCAACCGCAATTTGCATTTTTCTGCAATTTACCACAGTATGTTAAGGAGCCTTACAAGCGATTTTTAGAAAATAAACTTAGGGAGCATTTTGACTTCACCGGAGTTCCGATAAGCGTATATATGCGGAAAAAATAGTACCTTTAAGGCAGCTATGAAAATATATAAATACAATTTTATTGTAGTCGCCTTTTTGTTCGCTTGCCTTAAAAGTTTCTCTCAAGATTTACCGCCAGAAATAAGTGTCATAGGATATCAGTTTTATTGTCCAACGACCGCAATCCCCATTGTTACATCGGCGAGTATAACAGATTCAAATGCAGGAAACACAATTTTTGATGAAATTGTTGTTCAAATTGCTGAGGGTTATACCAACGGACAAGATCTGCTGACTTTAGGTGGTGTTAACCCAAATATTAATTCTAGTTGGAATCCTTCAGAAGGTATTTTAGTGTTAATAGGACCAGCGACGTCTACAGAGTTTGAATATGCTATTAAACATGTATTTTTCGAAACCACACAAACTATATTTACACAAGACCGTCAATTCTCAATTAATCTCGGTAACGCAAATTATTTACCAAGTACAGGACATTATTATTTTTATGTCGCTAATGCCGGAATAACATGGACACAAGCTAGAGATGCTGCTGCCACACAAACCTACTTTGGTTTGCAAGGCTACTTGGCAACAATCACCAGTGCTGAAGAATCTCAGTTAGCAGGAGAACAATCTGCCGGAACAGGTTGGATTGGTGGTAACGATGCTGAAGTGGAAGGCACTTGGAAATGGGTTACCGGACCTGAAAGCGGTACAATATTCTGGCAAGGAACAGCTAACGGAAGTGCACCAAATGGTGAATACGCATTTTGGAATACACAAGAGCCTAACGATGCAGGTGGTGAAGATTATGCACATATCACCTCTCCTAATATTGGAATTTTAGGTTCATGGAATGATCTCTCAGTTACTGGCGACACGAATCCTAATAGCGATTACCATCCTCAAGGTTATATTGTAGAATTCGGCGGGATGCCTGGTGATCCTGAAATCAATTTATCGGCGAGCAGTACCATTGTAATGCCCAGAATTTTCGCAGATGATATTGCCGTTTGCGGATCAGATACATTCACTCTAACTGTTGCAGCCTCAACTGATGCTGTTTTATGGTACGAAACGGCTAGTTCAGCAACACCAATACACTCAGGGTTGACGTACAATGTGTCCCTCAGTGAAACAAGAACCTATTGGTTGCTGCCTTTTGTTGAAGATTGTCCAACTAACAACACAAGATTTCCATTAACTGTTACCGTAAATGAAATTCCAAATGTTTCCAATATCAGCGTTGTACAATGTGAAGATGAAATCATGGATGGTATTTCTAATTTCAATTTAAGCACTTATAACGCGAGTATAGTCACAGGTGATATAACCGGCTTAGATGTTCAATTTTTTGAAACTGAAAATTTATCAGTTTCTATCGATGAGGAAAATTATACGAATTTAAATAATGGTCAAATTATTTATGCCTCAGTTACAAACACATCAACCAGTTGCACTGCTATTGCAGAAATAACCCTAAATGTCAATACCAATTCAGCCAACAGCGCCATTTTATCCGTTTGTGATACTTTTGATGAAACGGGTTTTGTGAGTTTTGATTTGGGTTTAGCCAATCTTCAATTATTAAATGGTGAAACAGCTGATGTTTCGGTCCTTGGGTATTATGAAACGTTTAGCAATGCGCTACTTCAAGACAATCAATTGACTCTAAATTACACCAATATAAATCCGTATAATCAAACGATATATGCGAGACTAGAGCAAGATGGTAGTTGCTATAGCATTGCAGAAGTTTATTTAAATGTAGAGTCCATTCCCAATCTTCTTGATGATGAATCGGTCTATTATTGTTTAAATACATTTCCTGAAACTCTTAGTTTGTTTGGTGGTATTGTAGACGATGTTCCAAATAACTATTATTACAATTGGTCTACAGGGGAAACCACGCTGAGCATCGAGGTGAATGAACCGGGAACTTATTCCGTAGCGGTAACAAAACCATTTGGCTGTACCAACCAACGTACAATTACCGTGTTGCCTTCAAATACTGCAACTTTTGATCGCCTTGAAATCACAGATATTTCTGAAAACAATACAATTACAGTTTTAGTTTCAGGCGAAGGGGATTATCTTTATGCTCTAGATGATGAAAGCGGACCCTACCAAGAATCAAATACTTTTGAAAATGTGACTTCCGGCATTCACACCGTTTTTGTAAAAGATTCAAAAAATAATTGTGGTGTTGTTTCAGAGGTGATTTCTGTTTTAGGCTTTCCAAAATTCTTCACGCCAAATGGTGATTTAGAGAACGATACTTGGCAAATTTCTGGTTTTTCCTCTCAGTTTCTGATAACCGCAAAAATTGAAATATTCGATAGATTTGGGAAATTACTGACGGTTCTTGATCAAAATAACACAAGTTGGGATGGTACTTCTAATGGTGCATTAATGCCAACATCAGACTACTGGTTTGTAGCTCATCTTCAAGATGGTAGGATGCTCAAAGGACATTTTACTCTTAAAAGATAAAAATTTATTATTTTTTTTAAGAATTTTCATACGAATTTTCATTTTCTTTCGTTTTTTTGCTTTGAGTACTTAAATTTTACAACCATCAATCAAATCAATATGAAGAAACTAGTCTTAGTTTTTGTCACTCTTCTCACATTTAGTTCCTATTCCCAAAACAAATCTTTTGAAATTTCCGGCAAACTAATCGCCGAAGACAGCAAGTTACCGCTTGAGTCTGCAACAATTTATTTAGAACGTGTTAAAGATAGTTCTGTTGTTACCTATACCATTTCAGATGCAAACGGTAAGTTTTTATTAGAAAATTCAACCTATGACAACAGTTTAAATCTTTACGTATCCCATGTGGGCTATCAGACTTTTTTCAAAAAGGTTAGGATTGATAGCGAAAAAATTGACCTCAAGACCATTACAATGTTAATCGATGACAATCAACTTGGAGAGGTATTCATTAAATCGAGAGCCCCAATAACCATAAAAAAAGATACTTTAGAATTTAATGTTAAGTCCTTTAATACTAAAAAGGATGCGACTGTTGAAGACTTGTTAAAAAAGTTACCAGGCGTTGAGGTAGATGATGAAGGTAATATTACTGTTAATGGTAAAAGCGTCAATAAAATTCTGGTGAATGGCAAGCCGTTTTTTGGTGATGATCCTACCATAACAACACGAAATTTAACCAAAGAAATCATAGAAAAAGTACAGATTGTGGATACCAAAACCAAATCTGAAGCTTTTACGGGCGAGGAAGGCGATACTGAAAATAAAACTATCAACCTTACCATAAAGGAAGAAAACAATAAAGGGACTTTTGGTCGTGTTTCTGCGGGCGGAGGCACCGATGAGCGCTATGAATTTGCGGGTATACTTAACCTGTTTAACAACGACAGACGGTTCAGTGTTTTGGCTGGCGGCAATAATACCAATTCACCTGGTTTTAGTTTTAGAGAAATTCAAAAAATGTTTGGTGGAGGTAGCACCATGTCAATGAGTAGTTCGGGTTCTTTTTCTATAGATGGACGCTCATTTGGTGGAGGTGAAGGCATTGTAACCTCAAAAAATATAGGCTCTAATTATGCCGATGTACTAGGAAAGGGCATCGATATTTCGGCCGATTATTTTTATTCTGAAAGTAATTCAGAGAA
This sequence comes from uncultured Flavobacteriaceae bacterium, assembly GCA_964388865.1. Classification (GTDB taxonomy): domain Bacteria; phylum Bacteroidota; class Bacteroidia; order Flavobacteriales; family Flavobacteriaceae; genus Winogradskyella. The sequence goes on along the minus strand of CAYMDB010000056.1, from coordinate 5,677 downwards.
TGAAACCAAAACCGAACGAGAAAATATTTTACCAGAAACCCGCTTTTTTACAAATTCTCTCGGAAAATCATTGAGTGATAATGCCAATCATAGTTTTAATACTGAACTAGACATAGAAATAGATTCGACATTTTTAGTAAATATAAAACCTTCCATTCGTTATGGATCGTCACAGCGGATAAGTGAAAACTCAGAACAAACCTTTAACGAGGCTAATACCTTAACCAACTCATCTTCCGCGAGTAGATTTAACGATTCTGAGGTTAGAAATTTTAGCAACGATTTAGGTGTTACTAAACGTTTTGGCAACAGAGGAAGCTTCTTAAAATTTAGTTTTGAAACCCAGTTTAATACTACTGATTCTGAAGAATTTTTAAAATCTGAAACCCTTATAGAAGACCCTAATAGCGAAGCTATTTTTAGAGATCAATTTACCGAGGTAGATTCTAAGTTTAACAGATTGAGCTTATCAACCACCTACAGATTTCCGATAATTGCGAAGGAATTTTTCTTAAATACTAAATTTAGCCATTTGTCAGATAATAGAAGTAGTGTAAATAGTACGTTCGATTTAGATGAAGCTACCCAAGACTATTCCATTTTTAATACGGACTTAAGTACGGATTTTAGAAATTATAACAGACGAACGACCCCATCTATGGAGCTCGTCTATAGAAAAGAAAAATGGTCCTTAAGATTTGAAACTGGTTATGTGTTTAGAACCATAGAAAACTCAGATCAGCTACGTCCAGAGCTCAACCTAAAACGCAATTTTGAGGCTGTAGAATTGGGATCTAACTTTAATTTAAGATTTAGTGATAAAGCTTCGCTATATGCCGGTTATAGTCTTAGCAATAGACCACCAGAAATTAGTCAGCTGCAACCGTTTCAAAATGTATCTGATCCCTTAAACACGGTAACTGGAAATCCGAATTTAGAGCCTGCTAACCAACATAATTTCTATTCAGGATATAATAGTTTCGACTTTCAAAAAGGAACAGGTTTCTTTAGTTATTTAAATTTTAGTGCAACCAATAATCAGGTGGTAGTTCAAACTACAATAGATGAAAATTTTGTAAGGAATACAACGTATACCAACGTTGATGGTAATTACAATATTAGTGGTAGTATGAGCTATAGTAAATCTTTCAAGGTTGATTCTGTAAGATCTTTAAAAGTTAGAGTGGGTGCTTACAGCGGTCTGAATAGATCTGTCAATTTTAATAATGAAACACAATTCGCCTCACGTAATTTATCTGTAAGTCCAAATGCAGAACTGACTTTCAATTGGAAAAAGATTTTAGAATTAAGACCGAATTACAGACTTTCATTCAATAGAAATAGTTTCAATATTGAAGATTTTGAAAATCAAGAATTTTTAAGTCACAATCTCAGAATTGCGACTGCACTGTTTGTTCCAAAAAACTTTGAATGGCGTAACGACGTAAATTTTAATTATAACCCTAATGTTGCGGCTGGTTTTCAACGTAGCGTTTGGTTTTGGAATTCGACATTGGCCTATACGTTTCTTAATGACAAAGCCACCTTAACTTTGAAGGTTTACGATTTACTCAATCAAAATAATAACGCCAGACGAACAGCAACGGCTAATTTTATTCAAGATTCTCAAAGTACGGTATTGCAGCGCTATTTTATGCTGAGTTTTAGTTACAAGTTTAATAGTTTAGGAAAAAAAGGAGATACCGACGACGGTTCTGTATTCTTTTTTTAGCTATAATTTACCAGCCGCCAGAAGCGCCTCCGCCTCCAAAACTTCCACCGCCAAAGCCACCGCCGAAACCACCGCCGCCGCCGCCAAAGCTACCGCCACCCAAGCCGCCAGAAGATGAGCCTCTAGAGTAGCTTCCACGTCCCATATTGCTGAGAATTATGGCTTCAAGAAGACTTCTGCTTCCTGATTTGTTTCCTCTATTACTACCACCGCCACGACTTCTAGAGATAGCAATTATAAAAATCACGAAAATGATGAATAGAAAAATAAAGACTCCGGCTGGAAATTCTTCAGAATTACTTTGTCGTGTTCCTTGATATTCGCCATTTAAAACTTCAAAAATAGCGTCAGCAGAGCGGTTGAGTCCGCCGTAATAGTCGTTGCGTTTAAAGTAAGGAATAATATCGCGCTCGATAATGCGCTTGCTCATGGCATCGGTTAGTAAATGTTCCACACCTTTACCTGAACTTATGTTTATTTTTCGGTCGTCTTTAGCTAAAAGAATAAAAATTCCGTTGTCCTTATCCGCTTGTCCGATTCCCCATTTTTCGGCCCACTGTGCACCTAAGTAATTGATATATTCACCTTTTGTTGTACTGATAATAGCAACTACAATTTGCGTTGAGGTGGTATCTGAATACCGAATGAGCTTTTGTTCTAAGTCAATTTTTTCTGAGGGTGACAACAATTTAATTTCATTATCATACACACTAGTTTGAAACTTTGGTTTTGCTGGTATATCATATTGGGCATAGCCAATGAAAGTACTTCCCAAACAAAAAAGAAAAAGAAAGCCTAACCTTATGTGTTTTAATTGTTGCATTTAACCTTTTGAGATTATGTTATCTAATTCGTCGCTATCGCCGTGTTTCCATGGGAAGTGTTTACTGAGCACTTTACCAACTTCTTTAATACCATCGACTAATCCTTGCTTAAAATGACCAGTCTTAAATTGAGAAGCAATTTTATCGCGTGTTGAATTCCAAAAATCGGCATCCACCACACGATTTATACCCTGATCTCCAAAAATTACAAATGCTCTGTTATTAACTGCTAGGTAGATGAGCACTCCGTTTTGTGCTTTGGTATTGTCCATTTTTAAAAGATGAAATACCTCAAGAGCACGTTCGTAGGCATCTATATCACATTTATGCTCAATATGCACTCTAATTTCCCCAGAGGTATTGGACTCGGCAATACGAATAGCTTCAACAATTTCCTCTTCTTCTTTTGAGGTGAGGAAATCTTCAACATTTGGCATAATTTCTAGTATTTAAAAATCGAATTTTACATCCGGAGCATTTTCACTTCCTGGATCGGCCTTATAACGGGGCATGTCCTCAAAGCCAAAGAGTCCGGCTAACAGTTTTCCCGGGAATTTTGTAGTATGTATGTCGTATTTATTGACGCTCTCGTTATAACGATCTCTCGCTACATTGATGCGGTTTTCTGTACCTTCAAGTTGACTTTGAAGTTCTAAGAAATTCTGATTGGCCTTCAATTCTGGGTAACGTTCCACAGAAACTAATAATCGCGATAAAGCTCCGCTTAATCCTGTTTGGGCTTGCTGAAATTGAGCCATATTCTCTTCCGTTAAATTACCAGCATCAATCGTTGTTGCCGTTGCTTTTGCTCTAGCTTCAATAACATCTGTTAAGGTATTTCTTTCAAAATCTGCCGCTCCTTGAACGGTTTTTACAAGGTTGCCAATGAGGTCATTTCTTCTTTGATACGAACTTTCTACATTAGACCAAGCGGTTTTTGCATTAGCTTGGTATTCTACCGCCGTGTTGTTAAATCCTACGGCCCATTGGTAGATACCGAATCCTACTACAGCAATAATAATTACGGGAATTAGCCATTTTTTCATGATGATTGATTTTTAAAGTTGGTTTTTAATTTTTATGAGTTGTGCTTTAATGTCCTCTAGTTTTTCTACAATATCAAACTTATTTAAGGCTTGCTTTTTCTCTTCTTTAAGGTGTGTTTTTGCACCCTCTAAGGTAAAGCCTCTTTCTTTAACAAGGTGATAAATAAATTTTAAATTTTTGATGTCTTCAGGCGTAAACTTCCTATTGCCTTTTGAATTTTTCTTAGGCTTAAGTACATCAAATTCCTTTTCCCAAAATCGAATTAAGGATGCATTCACCTTAAAGGCTTTTGCAACTTCGCCAATGCCATAATAACGTTTTTCGGGTAAGTCTATGTGCATGTTAATCTAAAGATTGATTTTCTAATGATGCTTTTTTCAGCAATACGTCATATTCTTCTGCTGATAAATTGCCGTAATAAAAATTAATAGGATTAATACGGTCTCCATCTTTGAATATTTCATAGTGTAGGTGTGGTGCTTCGGAGCGGCCAGTACTTCCTACATAACCAATTAAATCGCCACGCTTAACGCGTTGGTTCACCTTTACGTTGTATTGATACAAATGTGCGTAAAGCGAGATATAACCAAAACCGTGATCGATACGAATATGGTTGCCATATCCGGTCGCATAGTTATCGGCGCGTTTTACAATCCCGTTTCCTGAGGCATAAATTGGTGTACCGCGTGGTGCTGTAAAATCCATACCAAAATGAAATTTTCTAGCCTTAGTAAAAGGGTCTGTTCTATAGCCATAACCCGAAGCCATGCGTGTTAGATTTACATTATTTATGGGTTGAATAGCTGGTATTGCTTCTAGAAATTTTTCTTTGTCTTCTGCGAGTTTTGCAATTTCATCCAAAGATTTAGACTGTACCACAATGGCTTTCTCTAAAATATCTAAACGCTTATTACTTTCAGCAATGAGTTGTGAATTATCAAAACCCTCGTATTTTTTGTAACGGTTAATACCACCAAAGCCTGCACGTCTTTGCTCGTCTGGTATAGGGTTGGCTTCAAAGTAAATTCTGTAAATGGCATTATCGCGCTCCTCAACATTTTCTAAAGCACCAATGGCATCATCCATACGCTTGTTTAATAACTCGTATTGCAATTCCGTGTTTTGCAATTCTCTAGCTAGTTGACGTTCCTTTGGTGATTCTATATATTGGCTAGCAATGAAGAAAGATAGAAAACCAAATAAGGCAGCAGCTGTTAAAAACACAGCGACATATTTTATGGTTGTTGTTTTTTTGCGCTTGATCTTTCGGTAAGAAAGCGTCTCAGAATCATAATAATATTTTACCTTACTCATGTTCTAATTTATATTATTTTTGCAGCTAATAGGCCAGCAAAGAAACCTGCTTTTTATCAGCGCAGTGACTAAATCTTCAAATGGTTTTCTGTTACAAACTTAAGAAACTAATAGAATATATTTCAGAAGATACCGTCTAACCGCTAAAGATAAGAGAAAAATATCAAATTTTAGATAAAAAATATTTTAGCGGTTTAGCCAATTATTTATAAACACCTTACAATTTCAGTATATGAAGTCTCAAGACATTCGAACTAAATTCTTAAATTTCTTTGAAGGAAAACAACATCTCATTGTGCCATCTGCGCCAATGGTCTTAAAAGGCGATCCAACCTTAATGTTTGTCAATGCCGGGATGGCGCCTTTTAAAGAATATTTTCTTGGTAATGCAGTGCCAAAAAACAAACGAATTACCGACACGCAAAAGTGTTTACGTGTATCTGGTAAACATAACGATTTAGAAGAAGTCGGTTACGATACCTATCACCATACTCTTTTTGAAATGTTAGGCAATTGGAGCTTTGGTGATTATTTTAAAAGAGAGGCTATTGCCTGGGCTTGGGAATTACTCACCGAGGTTTATGGTATAGATAAAGACATGCTGTATGTCACCGTTTTTGAAGGAAGTGATGACGCTGACAATTTAGAAATGGATCAAGAGGCGTACGACCTTTGGAAAGCATTTATTTCTGAAGATCGCATCCTAACAGGAAATAAAAAAGATAATTTCTGGGAAATGGGAGACCAAGGGCCTTGTGGA
>CAYMDB010000055.1:0-11576 GCA_964388865.1 uncultured Flavobacteriaceae bacterium | reverse complement strand
CTGGAATAATGCAGCATTAATTGGTACCATTCCGAAAGTTTATCCTCATAAATTTCTTCCTTATTTCGTAAAAATCCATTTAGCTTTCTTGTTTCGGGAAGTAATCTTAAATTATTTTTCTTTAAAATATATTCTTCGGCCTTATCATAATCACCATAATAGGAATACCAAAAAAAAAGATTCCCATAACATTTGAAAAGAAAATGCCTGTCATCATCCGAATTGAGTGTTTCCCAAATAGATTTTGCCTTTAACAACGATTCCAATTCCTTTTTTCGTAAGCCTAAATTTCTGTAATCTACGGCTATGTTATTATAGGCTTGCGCAACATCTGTATGATTTTCGTCTATAATTGTTTTATATAAGTCTAAAGAAGATTGATAGTTTTCAACTGCTTTGCTATAGTCACCTAATTGACTGTATATAAATCCTATATCATATATTAAATCAACAAAGGTTTTGTCAGAATCTGGAAAGGTATCTTTTAAAATTTCATAGCCTAATTGGGCTTGCTCTAATGCCTGTTTCCAATTGCCCAAATAGGCCGTCTGGTGATAAATTCGATTTTGAAGTTGGTACTGAAACACTCTATCCGGAACGGCCACATTTCTATACAAATCTCTCGCCTTAATAGCTGATTGCAACGCGCTATCTAAATATTGCTCACGCGCTTTTTTTGAAATAGCTTTATCTGGATTATGATAATTATAACTTTCATTCTCTAGCTTAGAGGAATTTGTATGAAAATATTTAGCTTTGAGATACGTCTGATACTCTTTTGGAGCTCTATTTTGAGCTTTAATGGCTTGTTGCCTAATAGAAATGGCCTTGTCATAATCTCCCCCATTATGCAGGGAATCTGCCAAAACCGTTAAGGCATCCTTATGGTATATACTTTGAGAGTAGCCATAAGAAAGCGATAAAACACAAAAATAGACGTACAGACGAGCCTTCATATAGTTAGTTAATTGTCTTAAATTTAATACAATTAACTAAAAAAAGTAGTACTTAACTTATTATTAAAATGTTAGGCTTATTTTAAATTACGTTTCATTACTTTTTTAGGCTGTTTCAAGGCTGTGTCTCCAAAGCGTTTGCTTAAACCATGTGAATCGGAGATTTAGAGCATCCCAATTTCACCGTTCTCCCAGCGTTTTAAGGATGCCAAAGCAAACACTTTTCCTAAAACCTTAAAAACAAGCGTATCATTATCGAATGGAAAATGTTCAGTAACCCCTTTCTTGTTGAGGCAGTAGGTTCTATAGTCTTCTATGTTCATCTCATCTAAATCTTCCCAAAGGGAAGACTTGTTTACTTTGATTATGTTGCGAAAGCAAGAATCTTTTAAATCCTTATTTTAATATCATTTAGATTACCGCATCCTTCGTCCTTGCACTGTCACGCGAAGAACTAGTTATTATTTTAGCAATTTTTTATCTTCAGTTTCTTCAATTTTTAAGGCCGAATAATCGAGTTTCCAACCAATAGTGTGTACCAAATTTTCAATGAGCTGAATGGCCTCCAAAGCTTCTTGCTTTGCAACATTATACAATCCACTTTCTGGAATTTTATCCATAATATGGGCTTTGGCTTTTACATGCAGTTCCGTTAAATCCGTCGCTTCAAATCTATTGAACATGCCATCTTTTTTATCGTAATAATCTATATTACTCTCAATTGTCAATACCTCTGGTTGCGGGAAATGGGTTAAAACCACTGTTTTTGTTTTCGGATTTGAATTTAATTTTACTTTACTCAAATCAAAACCCACATAAGCCTTCGCATTTATAATGACCAATGCTTTTTTCCGACTTAATATCAATTTCAAGAACTTTTCTTTGACGTCTTCGTAGTGGTAAATTTCAGCAAAATCACCTTCAACCGTTATAAATTTGCAGACACGCTTTATTTTATCTAACAACAAAACGGATTGTGCATTAGTGGTTTGTTTTTTCTTCCATTGTTTAAAAATGGTAAACAAGCCCAAAGTGACTAAAATGCTTATGATGATGGTAAAAAATGTTTCCATTCGATTCTATAATTACCTAAAATAGTTGAGGCGCTTTGCAGCACATTTATATCTAATTTTTTACACCTAAAGTTAGTGTATTTATTTCATAGTCGGTTGGCTATTTTAACATTCTTAGAGGTGTGGACAGCCTGACACATTTTTATTTATGATTCCAAAATTTTATACAAAATTGGTTTACTAGGCGAGGCATCATTTTCAAAAGGTGCAACCTGAAGATTCAGCATATACACACCATCGCTTATTTTGTTTGATACATAAATTAATTCTGTTATAGTTGCGTCTAATCTCATTTTTCCACTGGTATTCCAAAAAGCATTGTGTGCTAAAAGTTCACCTTCATCTTGCTCTTTATCTACGCTTGGTAAATCAATTAAAAGATGCTTGACATCCTTAGACTTAAGATAGTCTGCCGCCTCTTCTAATAGGTATGTCGGATTGGTGTTAGAATACTGCTGAGCCATTTTTTCTCTGGTATTTGGCAAGGTTCTAATCACAATAGCTTCGCGCTTTTTATTTCCTAAAGCAAATTGCAATTGCTTTTTAGACACCACATAGTCCTTACCCAATTTTTCTGGAGCCACGGTTACAACTTCCGCTAAAAAAAAGAATTGCTTTAAATAGCTGTTAATAGAATATTTCTCCTTGGTAATGTGCCCAACAGTTTCCGTGTGTGTGCCGTGTGAATGCGGATTAAAAGTGATTGTATTAAAGTTTACCGAGGCACCGTTCTCAACGCTAATAACTTCACCCTCATAAACTTCAGGTTCAATCTTTGGCGGACCCATGTACCAGGCGCTTACGTTTGACACATCATTTTTTATAGAAATTGAAATATCTAAAGGCTGTGATAAGTCTATTTTTAATTTTCTAGAATTGTATTGAATTGTTGTAATCAAGATAGGTTAATTTTAAAAAGTTCACTTGAAATGCCATCACTTAAAAATTGACCCTTTTTAGTGACGCGTAAATGGCCTTCATCAATATACAATAAATGTTGATTTATAAAAACTTTGGATTGCTCTATTAAGTAATCTTTAAAAAGCACCCCAAAATCCTGTTCCACTTTTGCCAACGAGACACCCCAAATAGTGCGCAAACCTGTCATCACATACTCGTTATAGCGGTCGGTTTGACTTAAAGTTTCAATTTCTATAGGTAGTTGATGTTGTTGAATGGCTTTTATATATTTTGAATTGTTACTCACATTCCAACCGCGCTGTGTGCCATTAAAAGAATGTGCCGAGGGACCGATGCCCAAATAGGATTTCCCTTGCCAATACGCCGAATTATTTTTACTAAACCAGCCTTCTTTTCCAAAATTCGACAACTCATAATGAATAAATCCTGAAGCCTCCAATGTCTCTTTTAAAATATGAAATTGATCGTGTGCTTGTTCATCATCTACACTGGCAATAATTCCTTTTTTAATAAATGAGGCCAAAGCCGTTTTAGGTTCCACGGTTAAGGCATAGCTTGAAATATGGGGTACATTATAGCTTAGAGCCATTTCAATATTTTCTAGCCATTGGGCGTTTGTGGCACCCGGAATACCGTAAATTAAATCGATAGAAATATTATCGAAGTAGTGTACAGCATTTTCTAAACAGGTTTTTGCTTCAGAGGCATTGTGCGCCCGATTCATTAGTTTTAAATCACTTTCAAAAAACGATTGAATGCCTATGGAAAGACGATTAACCGGACTTTCAGATAGTTCGATTAGGCGTTTTTTTGATAAATCATCTGGATTCGCTTCAAGGGTAATTTCGGGATTTTCGGAAACCTTATAATGTTTGTAAACCGAATCGATTACAAATTGCAATTCGGCATTCGTTAATAAAGAAGGTGTTCCGCCTCCAAAATAAATGGTTTCTACAAGTGTGTTTTTAAATTCGTCTTTACGAAGTTCTAATTCTTTAGCCAAAGCCTCAACAAGATCTCCCTTTTTCTTCAATGAAGTCGAAAAATGAAAGTCGCAATAGTGACAGGCTTGTTTGCAAAAGGGGATATGGATGTAGATGCCTCCTGAAGCTCCATATAGCTTCCCCAGAGGGGAAGAACTCTTACTCATGCTTTTAAAATTCTTGTTTAACACTTTGTTTAATCTTTTTTCCTTCTAAGATTTACAACAGTTGTAGTTTTTGAGCCTCCGGTGGGAGTTTGTGCGCTATTCTGTTTCACAAAAGCAGACCAACCCGAGTAACTCTTGCCCACTTCTACGCGGCCTTGGTTGTAAAAATGACAAACCGCTGCAGCTAAGCCATCGGTAGAATCTAAATTTTTTGGTAATTCTTTCAACTGCAATACACTTTGAAGCATTTTAGCCACTTGCTCTTTACTTGCATTTCCGTTGCCTGTAATGGCCATTTTTATTTTCTTGGGTGAATATTCGGTGATTGGAATTTCTCTCGATAAACCCGCTGCCATGGCAACACCTTGCGCCCGCCCTAATTTTAGCATACTCTGCACATTTTTTCCAAAAAAGGGAGCTTCAATAGCAATTTCATCTGGGTGATAAGTATCAATGAGTTCTATGGTACGCTCAAAAATGAGCTTGAGTTTTAAATAATGGTCGTCATACTTCTTCAGCATTAACTCATTCAATTGCATGAATTCCATTTTTTTGCCCACAATTCTTATGAGTCCAAAGCCCATAATCGTTGTTCCCGGATCTATGCCAAGTATAATTTTTTCATCACTCATATCATCAATCACAAAACTGGCAACCACTTAAGGAAACTGCCAAGCCAAAGGTAAGGTTAAAAACACTACCATTAAAAGCTCCGAGTCCGCTTAAAACAGGATCGTAGTCATCTAAAGAGGTAACACCAAACAAATAAGCAATATCTGTATAAATAGCCACTTTTTCGTTTATAGAATAGTGAAACTCTAAGCCCATATTTACATTTAAATAGGTTTGCTTATTATCCCCTAAAGTAACCAGAGGTTTTACAAATGCTACGCCCGGACCAGCATGCGCATAGGTACTAAGGCGCTGCGGTAAAAAGCCAAAATATTCTGTGGGATTGTGGACGAATTGCGCATTGATCCGCGAATAGTTGATTTTAAATTCTGGTGAATCGGTATCATTTTTAAAACGATTGAAACCAAAATCGAGTCGCACACCATACTGGCGCTTCAACATATGCTGAAGTCCTAAATTTACAGTCGGTAAATTTATAGGTTGGGCATAGGTGCCCTCTACAAATCCGTCTGTTGTTGGGTAATTCACTCCAACAGCAAATAAAGCCTTCCATTTGCTGGTCTCCCTAAATTGCGCATGACTGTGAAGCGTTATAAAAACGACTATAAAGAAGAAAAGGTATTGCTTAAAATAGTGCTTCATATCTGAGTTTTTAGTTTTATTTGTAGTATGCCTTTTGATGTGCCTTACAAAACTAAACAATTCTTCTTTTTACTTATCAAGTTAAGTATAGTTGTTGCTGCTTTTTATTTTATGAATTCAAGATTGACACAAAACGATAATTTTCAATTAGAAGTATTTCTAGCATTTTTGAAAGAAAAAGACACCTTTTCAATCAAAAACATCCTTTTTTTGCTCATTTTAAGTAGTTTTAACTGGTTTTTTGAAATTTTAAAATGGCAACGTTTGGTTCTCACCATTAAACCAATTTCCTTTAAAGAGGCCTTAGAACAAAGTTTAGCTGGTTTAACTGCTTCCTTAATTACACCAAATCGAATAGGAGAATACGGAGCGAAAGCCATCTATTACAAAAGACCCTTTAGAGCAAAAATTGTACTGCTAAATTTATTAGGCAATATGGCACAAATGACTGTCACCACAATTTTGGGTCTTATTGGGTTAATAGTATTTGTAAATCAGTATCCCGTGCATATAAATTATCATCAAGCGGCAAAAACAGGACTTGTCATCATTTTGCTTATTGTCACCTTAGGTTTTGGAATGAAACTTATACACTTGAAAATAACAGGCCATTCCATAGAACGGATTGTGGGTTTTATTAAAAATACAGCTTCAAAAACCCTAACTTCGGTTTTTTTGCTATCCTTAACTCGGTATGGGGTATTTTCATTTCAGTTTTACTATTTATTACTTATGTTTGGTGTCAATTTAGACTACATTGAAGCCATGGTAATTATTACAAGCATGTATCTTTTAGCATCCGTTTTACCATCGCTTTCACTATTTGATGTGCTTATAAAAGGTAGCGTCGCTGTCTTTTTATTCGGATTTGCAGGTGTAAATGAGTTTACAGTGGTGGCTGTAGTCACGCTGATGTGGATTTTCAATTTTGTACTTCCTAGTGTATTTGGAAGTTATTTCGTTCTCAACTTTAAACTTCCACAACCCGAAGCATGATTCTATCTGCAATTGCCATACTGATTATAATTTTATACCTCATTCTCATTGGTGCATTAGTCTACGGGTTTGATAAAATTGAAGAATTTAAACTGCAAGACTTACCTGCGCGGACAAAATTTACTATTGCTATTCCGTTTAGAAATGAAGCAGAACATCTACCAAAACTATTAAGATCAATTTCAAATTTAAATTATCCTAAGTCACTGTTCGAAATCATTTTTGTAGATGATGCTTCTGAAGATGAATCAGTTGCCATTATTAAAAACTACCTTCACAAAATAAAGTCGTCAAAGGATTTCGATTCTGCCAACCCTATCAGAATTATTACAAACCAGAGCAACTCTAATTCAGCTAAAAAAGATGCGATTACCTCAGCCATTAAGGTTTCCGCATTTGAATGGATTATTACCACGGATGCCGATTGTATGTTGCCCAAATACTGGCTAGACAGCTTTGATGAATATATTCAAACTGAACACTCAGACTGTATTGTGGCACCTGTGAGCTATCACAGTACTGATTCGTTTTTTAAGCGCTTTCAAGTCTTAGATATTTTAAGTCTGCAAGGCGCTACTCTTGGTGCCTTCGGAATAAAACATCCATTTCTTTGCAACGGAGCCAATTTTGGCTATCGGAAATCCGCATTTGAAGCCGTAAATGGTTTTACTGGAAATACCACTATTGCCAGTGGCGACGATATTTTTTTGCTAGAAAAGTTTGTAAAACACAATGCTAAAAAGGTACATTATCTTAAATCTAAACATGCGATAGTGACTACAAATCCGACTGAATCCTTATCTAAATTAATACATCAACGTCTGCGTTGGGCTTCAAAAACCAGTCGCTATAATACTCGGTTTACCAAGGCAGTTGGCGTATTAGTTTTCCTCGCAAACTTAGTCTGTGCAACTTTTATTCCTTTAGTATTGCTAAAAGCCATACCAGCCCGAGTAGCCATCGCCCTTTTTGCGATTAAATTTTTCATCGATTTTCTATTGTTATTCAAAACCACACGCTTTTTTAAACAAGAAACGCTGTTATTAACTTATGTGTTTTCGAGTTTAATTTATCCGTTCTTTAGTGTTTATATTGTTTTACTGACTCCATTTAAATCCTATGAATGGAAAGGAAGAACCTTTAGAAAATAAGCTTGTATTCATTAATTTTTGTTAGATTTACTTCGATCAATTCCCCTAATAAATGAAAAGAATCCTAGTGCTTATTCTTTTATGCTGTGCTTTTCAACACAATTACAGTCAGGATAACTACACTGTTAATGGTGAAACACTTCAATTAAAAACCGAAATTGAAGGTCAATTAGATCTCCTTTGGAATGTGAGTGGCAATACCTATCGCTATTTTGTAAGAACTGAAGCTGGTGTTATTACAGAACTCAAAAACACCAAATCTGAAGGCAATGAACACGAAGATTACAAAATTACACTCGAGGAACTTACCAATGGACTCCCAGCAAAACGATTAAAATTTCGACTTTATAATTTGATGCATTACATCGATACTCACAATGCTATAGTAGATTCTGCATACACATTAACCTTTAAGAAATCTAATTTAAAACTGCGATTTGGTGTGTCTGCTGGAATTACAAATAATCCTTTTGTTAAAAATCCCGCTAACATCAAAGTGCCACTTTTAGGAGCGGAAATTGAGCTTTATGAAGCCAAAGTAAAATCTGGACATTCTGGATTTTTGCAGGCGCGTCACACTTTAGACCAAGATGATTTTCCTTACAGCACCACAGAATTATCCTTGGGCTATCGCTACCGCTTTATCAATCTATCGTCATTTTCTATTTATGGACAATTGAAATTCGCCACTTTACATTTTACGGATTCCGAAATTTTCGATGAAAATGACATCAATCTCGAAACCAATACCAGCTCTTTTGAAGTCCCGCTGATTTTTGGAATCGGTACAGATATTAAAGTGAGTAAAAACAGTTTTATCACCATTATTTACGGTGAATTATTTGGACTACTTGTAGAAAACCAAGGGAACTTTTCTACGGATATTGCTGTTGGTTATAAGTTTAATTTATAAGGTTTTTATGAAGGCGATTCCTTAAATTTAGAAATACAAGGTGTAATGCTTTGTTGAAAACAATCAATCTATTTTTACAATCACTGGCAATTCAAAAGCCGTTGTAACTTGCTGACCTCTTTTTATAGCCGGAAAAATTTTAGGAATTCCTTTTAAACTTTGTCGCAATAAACTGTCAATTTCAGGAATTTGAGATTCCGTTTCCGGATTCATATCCATGGATTCAACCTCTAAAATTCCCTTGCTGTTAATTCTAATTTTAAGTCTAATGGTGTCGTTAACATCTTCAGAAACCACAATATTTTGAGCTTCTAAAAATTGATTAACACTAGTAATCACAGTGTTTTGAAAGCAGGCTTTGCTGTCTTCTTTTACTGTGATAGAATCGCAACTGCTAAAGGTTGGATAGGTATCTACCTCATTCCAATTGAAGGTTTGAAGCTCTTCCTCAAGTAAATCTTCAGGATAGACTTTTTTCTTTTCAAAATAATTGCAGGACGTTGCAACAAGTAAAATTAAAAGAAAAACTATTCGATGCATTATGAGAGTTATGATACCGAAAAGTACAATATTTTATCTAAAAAGTCATAAGTCAGCATTGCTTTTAGCGTGAAGCACTTAAGCCGCGCAATTTCTATGAATTAGGGTCACATATAAATACTGACATTCAGCCCAAAAATTGAAATTCCGCAAAATTAATCGCCCTCCTTTTCTAGAAATTTTTCTTGTTTCAATTCCTTTAATCGTCTTTGTGCAAAGCTTAAAAAAGGGCTTTTTTCATTGCGTTCAATATAGGTTTGATACATATTGATTTTGGTGTCTAAATCGGCATAAAACTCATCTTTAGTTCTAATGATAAAAAACTCAGACATGATGTTTGAAGGATCTTCTTTCAGTGATTTCTGAAAGGCTTTGATGGCTTTTTCATATTTTTTCTGACGGTTATAAATGGTGCCCAAGCGCTGATACTCATTTGAAAGTGATTGATCTTGAAGTTTAAGTGCCAAAGCCACATACTCCTCGGCTTTTTCGTAATTACTTAAACGTTCATAATAAGTACCAATGACGTAGATCGCTTTTGCGTCGTTGGAATTAAATTTTAAGGCTTGTTTTCTGTGATAAATGGCATCTTCGTAATCGGAATTTTGGGCATAACTTAAGCTTAATTTCTCATGGATAAACTCAGATCGCTCACCCAAATCAATAAGTTTATTAAACCACACTACCGAATGCGTGTAATACTCTTGATAATAGTAGGCCTGAGCTTTTAAACTTATCAACTCAACATTATCAGCATAAGTTTCTAGACCTTTATCAATTAAGTGATGGGCTGTTTCAAAATTTCGGTTTACGATGTGATGTTTGGCAATTTTGAAAATCGCCTTTTGGTGCGAGAGATCTAAATCGAAGGTTTTAATATAGGAATCTAATGCTGTTGTATCTCCTTGCTTTTCTAAAACAACACCTAACTCGTAATGGTAGTTTGGGTTAAGACTGTCCATTTCAATGAGGTTTGAAAAGAGTGTTTTAGCCTCGTTGTACTTTTTTGTTTTGGACAATAACTTTGCGTAGTCGTATGTTAAAAGCTTATCTTCAGGATTGGCTTCTATGGCTTTTTGATAAAAGTTTAAAGCTTCGCCATAATTGCCGATAGCGACATACGATTGTGCGATTTTGCTATATACTTCGTTTGGCTTATCTAGGGTTTTATAGATATTAATAGCTTCAGAATAATTTCCAAGAGCATAAAAGTTATCTGCTTTTTGCTCCCTACTTTGCCCAAAAGCAACACTTATTAAAATAAAATAACATGTTAATAGTAAGATGTGCTTTGTTGAAGTATTACTCATTTATCGATACCTTTTGAAATTCTCTAATTCCTGTTATCATCCCCAGAAAGTGGTCCATTAACACTTTTTTTAACCGTTATAGAGGGATATTGTTTAATTAGGTCCAAGACATCTTGGATAATAGTTTTAGATGTTTCTTTATCGTATGCCAGTTGTACGGTATGTTTTTCATTTTCAGGAATTGTTTTCAACAATTCGGTTAAAGACTTAAAAATAGCCAATTCATTATTAATAAGAAATTGATTTTTTCGATTAATTAGAATTGAAGTTGTATTTGACTGTGGTTTATTCTGGTCTTCATTCAACCTTATTGAAGCATTAGTTTTGCCAGCCACTTGAAGGACAATAGGCAAAGCATATGGCACCGTCACCAATTTTCCTTTTTGTTTACCAGGCACAAATTGCGGCAAGATCTTAATAACACGAACAGCCTCATCTTCTAATGCTTGGCTTGGAGCTCTCGCTATTATATGCTTCACTTTACCTAAAGTATCAATTTTAAACTGAACAAAAATGCATTTTCTCCCTGGATTCAAACTATCTGCTATACTCATATTGAAATTTTCACCAACATGCTTATTTACAAAGTCGTTCATGCAATTTTTTCGTTCCTCATTTGTTGCTAAATCTTGGCATTCTTTTGTCGTTGGTGCTTTATCGACTACCGAGAATGGGACTTCTATATTTTCATCTACCGTCTCAATCTCAACGATTTCCTCAACTTCGACAATAGATAGCAATGATTTTATCTCATCAGCAGAAAAGAATCGCACTAATGCATCGTAATTTCTTTTCGAAATTTCTACCGCCTCGTCCTTATCACTTATAATTAATTTTCCGTACATACTTCCCTTCAAAACATCCACTACTTTCTCATAGGCGTCTTTGTGCTCTTCTTCTGTCAATTGATCTATATCTTCAGAAATAACCTGAAGCGTTCTATTATACAAAGCATTGTCCCTTGACTTTTTTGCGTCCTCAGTTTTCAAGTACTCTAGATATTCATCATAAGACTCGGTCATATTAAAAACATTATCAAGACGATTCTGGTCTTTAATTAAAATCTTTTCTGACTTTTTCACGGTAGATTCAAACATTTCACGCATATACCTCATGTAAGCCACATATTTTAAGTATTCTGTTTTAGTTGGTATATATTTTTCTATGGAAAAATTATAATTATGATGGATGGTATCGTAGTTTTCAAGCTTGTTTTTAGCGAGTTCAATGATTTCATCATAGTACTTTTTAATCAACTCCTCATCAGTTAACTCTTGGTCAACTGCGGTTT
>CAYMDB010000054.1:0-11685 GCA_964388865.1 uncultured Flavobacteriaceae bacterium | reverse complement strand
TCTAAAAAACAACACCATGTTGCATTTGCCTTCTGCCACGCGTGCAGCGATTTGCGCATCGCCTCCAAGAGGACCCGAGAGCATGGCTTTTACATTAAACCCGGCTTTACGTACCTTTTCACCCGTTGTCCCTGTTGCCACGAGGTTAATTTTTTTTTGATGTAAGATTTCGCTGTGCTCATTGAGAAACTGAACCATTTCAGCTTTTTTGCCATCGTGAGCAATAATAGCAATTTCCATTTTAAAGATTTTTAATATGGTATTTTACCAGACCATCAATTGGTCTTCTAATAAAATTACCAACTTTAAAATTGAATTCTTTGGCAACTTGTTTAATCTCATCTTTAGCAAAATAAGCGATAGAACCCGCAAAATGAACAGGTACAGTTTTTAATTCCTCCTTATATTGCATGATCATATTTTCCGCAAAGATTCTGAAACCACGTTTTATAAGTTCCTGAATGTATTCTGAATCTTTATTCAAAAACATAAATTCGGCAAAATTTGCTAAGTAGGCATTTGGATTAGCCTGTTTATATAAATTATATTTTATGAAATCGGCATCGAGATTATATTTATGCTCGAAAGCTAATTTAATCGTTTGTGGCATTTTATTGAAGTAGAAATCTCTGATGAGCATTTTACCATAATGATTACCGCTAGCGTCATCCATAAGCGTATAGCCCAAGCTTTTGACTCTTTGGTGCAAATTGGTACCATCGTAATAACTGCAATTAGAGCCTGTACCCATGATGCAAACCACTGCCGCTTCATCGTTATGATTTAATGAAGCTCTAACGGCTGCCATCGTATCTTCTTGAACTTCGACGTTTGCATTTATAAAAATAGATTTTAACACATCGGCAAGCATAATTCTAGGCTTTTCTGTCCCACAACCTGCACCGTAAAAAAAGACGTGTGTTACATCTGTTTTAAATTGCATCAGCTTCTTGCTTTTACTAATGATTCTATGTAATTTCTTTTCAGGAAGAATTGCAGGGTTTAATCCTTTTGTTCTAATCTTTTCGGTCAACATTTTGCCTGAATCGTCCAAAGCAATCCAATCGCACTTTGTTGATCCACTATCTGTAATTAAGATCATGATACTGCTTTTAAATAAAAAATCCCGTAGTTTATGGCTATCATAACTCTACGGAATTTTTTAGAATTATTACTATTTCTTAAAAGTTATTTACTTTTTCAGCTAAATCAACGAGTTTGTTTGAATAACCAAACTCATTGTCATACCAAGATACAACTTTAAAGAATTTTGAATTTAATTCAATAGCCGCATCAGCATCAAAGATACTTGTGCGAGGGTCGCTCACAAAATCTTGAGACACCACTAATTCCTCAGTGTAGCCTAAAATACCTTTCATAGCTCCTTCAGAATTTTTCTTAAAAGCCGCTTTAATTTCTTCTAAAGAAGTTTCTTTTTTAGTTCTAAACGTAAGATCTACAACAGAAACATCTGCAGTTGGTACCCTAAAAGCCATACCTGTTAATTTTCCATCTAATTCAGGAATAACTTTACCTACAGCTTTTGCAGCTCCTGTTGATGCAGGTATAATATTTAATAATGCACTTCTACCACCTCTAAAATCTTTCTTAGAAGGACCATCTACAGTTAATTGCGTGGCTGTAGTGGCGTGAATTGTGGTCATTAAACCTTCTTCTAGTCCGAAGTTGTCATCAATCACTTTAGCTAGAGGCGCTAAACAATTTGTTGTACATGATGCATTAGATACAATAGTGTGATCTGCAGTTAATTTATCATCGTTTACACCCATTACAAACATTGGTGCATCTTTACTTGGTGCAGAAATCACTACTTTTTTAGCACCTGCTTGAATATGGTAATCAGCAGTTTCTAATGTTGTGAAAATACCAGTACATTCGGCAACAACGTCTGCTCCTACTTCATCCCATTTAAGATTTTTAGGATCGCGTTCTGCGGTTACTCTTACCGTTTTTCCGTCGACGACTAAATGACCGTCTTTTACTTCTATGGTACCATCAAATCTACCGTGTACTGAATCGTACTTTAATAAGTAGGCTAAGTGTTCTACATCTAATAAATCGTTAATAGCCACAACGTCAACGTCACTGCGCTTCACTGTTGCTCTAAAAACTATTCTTCCTATTCTTCCGAATCCGTTAATTCCTAATTTTAATTTTGACATTTTATTATTTATTTAAAGTTTAATATATTAATTTTTAAATAGACATGATTTCTGAAACTCTGAGGAGTTCCATGTTAATTTTTGATTTTCCTTTTACAGCTTGATCAAAAGGTGTTAACTCAATCATATCATTTTTTAAGCCTACCATGAAATTACTTTTTCCTGTCAGTAAGCTTTCAACGGCTTTAACTCCCATTCTACTGGCTAAAACTCTGTCGAAACAAGACGGTGAACCCCCGCGTTGCATATGTCCTAAAACCGAAACTCTAACTTCGTATTCAGATCTATTTTCTTCAACATAGTCCTTAAGTTCAAAAACACTTTTTCCTATTTTATCTCCTTCAGCAACTACAACGATACTCGACGATTTCCCCGATTCTTTACTTCGTCTTAAGGATTCTAGTAAACGTTCTAGTCCTAAATTTTCTTCTGGTATTAAAATTTCTTCAGCACCAGCACCAATCCCAACGTTTAAAGCAATATGACCAACATCACGACCCATAACTTCAATAAAAAATAAGCGGTTATGCGAACTCGCGGTATCTCTAATTTTGTCAATTACTTCTACAACAGTATTTAATGCCGTATCATATCCAAGAGTGTGAGTCGTTCCAAAAATATCATTATCTATGGTACCAGGAATGCCCATTACCGGAAATCCAAATTCTTGATTAAAAATCATTGCACCCGTAAAGCTACCATCACCTCCAATAACCACCAAAGCATCAATTCCTGCTTTTAAAAGCTGCTGATGCGCTTGTGCTCTACCCTCTTTGGTTTTAAATTCTTCAGAACGTGCCGATTTAAGCATGGTTCCTCCTTTATTGATGATACCTTTAACGCTTCTTGCATCCATCTTTTCAAAATCGCCTTCAATCATACCTTCATAGCCTCGATAAATACCATAACACTCTATGGCATGAAAAGCACATGTTCTTACTACAGATCTTATGGCGGCATTCATTCCTGGTGCATCACCACCAGAGGTCATTACCCCTATTTTTTTAATTGTGTTTACCATTGTTTTTTCTAGTTGTCATGTAAATTTAACAAACTCTGTCTATATAAAAGTAACTATTAACATAAAACAAAGTACTGTAATGTAATTCAATCGTTTTCGTTAATAAGTATTTTATAAAAATGAAAGAAATCGGCGTTTTAAGACTTTATTTTCGGCTCTTTTTTCTTCATTGACATATAATTTGGCATCATAGAATCTGCTTTTATTGCCTCTTTATTGGGTTCTTTTTTAATTATTTTATCTTTTCTATTTTTGCCGTAAAAGATAATTTGAAGCAACTCTTTAAAGTTGTCAAATTCTACATTATAGGACAATCCGACTCCCTGGGTATAACCAATTTCTTCACCAAAATTTCTAATAACATTTTCCCTATTGAATACTTTTGCACGTAATGTACCATCTTCATTGAGTAACCAAT
The DNA here is from genome assembly GCA_964388865.1 of uncultured Flavobacteriaceae bacterium. Taxonomy (GTDB): domain Bacteria; phylum Bacteroidota; class Bacteroidia; order Flavobacteriales; family Flavobacteriaceae; genus Winogradskyella. The sequence goes on along the minus strand of CAYMDB010000054.1, from coordinate 8,063 downwards.
CTATTTGAACATCTCCGGTTATTGTAGTTTGCTGTGTGCTTCCAAAAGGTACACCGAACTTTCCGTTGACGAGGATCTTATCATTAATTTTTGTCTGCAATGTAAAACCAACCGAAGTATTGGTTTGTAATTCTGGGGTATCTTGTCCCAATTCTAAATCTAGTCCTACGCTTAAATTCTCATTTTCACCACCTAATATATTGTTAACAATACCGCTTAATCGTTCTGAAATTGTTCCTGTAAAATTAACTCCACCCGTACTATTAGAAAAGCCTCCTGTCCCCAGTAGTGTTAAGGCTTGGAATTCTAATTCGTCATTGGAAGACAAACGATAATCTAACTCAGACTTTAAGGTTGAACTCACATTTGGAAATCTCAAGTCAAAATCGGGTTCTGGTTGTTCTAATTGGCCTGTGAGTTGAATTTCTACTTCAACAGGTATACGTTGGCTAATTGGATTATCTAATAACACGGAAGGATTTGCTGTGGTAGCATATACGGCTTTGATATTTATTTGGGCTTTCATAGGATCTCCTTCCCAAACAATATTGCCTCCTTCTTGAACTTTAAATCGCTTTTCAATAATGCCACCGTATTTAAAATTATAATAGCCTTCATATACCGCAAAATCTCCCCACATATTAAATCTCCCGTTTGTATTAATTAAGAAATTTAAGTTGCCTTCTCCTCTACCTTTAATGGTACTGCCCGCTTCTTTATCAATAACAATTTCTATGACTGCATTTTGATTGACATTTAAATCGAAATCGAGTACCAAACCTTTTATTTCAATTTGTTCGGTAATTTGACCATTAATTCTGGCCCTTTTTTCATCTGGACTCAAAAAATGAATAAAGGAGTTGTCCCCAAAACTCTCTGAGTCATTTAAGGGAATATAAAACTCGGTCCCCGATTCTGTCCTTCCATTTTTCACAGCAATAACCAACTGATCTGTTGGTCCCTTTATTTCTGCTGTACCTGATATAAATCCGGTACCATAATACAATTCGTCTTCAGACTCTTCTGTATTTAAAACTAAGAGTCGATCTGTAGATAACTCTAGCCCAAGCTTCCAGTCTGAAAAATTATTGTGTGCAATAAACCCATTTATATTCCCTTTTGAAAAGAATTTAGAATCAGTCATGGCAACGTCATTAAAAATAAATTGCTGACCCCGCAATGATACTTTAGAATCAAAATCAAACCCATAATCTACATTGAGATAGGGTATTGAGAGTCCGGCTCTATCGAGTAACAGTTCCCCATAAATACCAGGTTTTTTTAAACTACCCGTAACTTGGGCTTGGCCTGAAACCAATCCTCGTATATTGCTAATAACTCCTTCTCCAAGCGGATTCAGTGGGTCTAATAAAAACTCATCAAAAGCCACACTTAAATTAATTCGCGGATCACTTTCACCAACATTTATGGTACCGTTTGCTACAAATGATTTCAAGTTGTCATTTTTCAATGACATATCTACCTTGTAATCCGTAATAGAATTGTCACCTTCAATTTTAGCGCTCAGATTACCTAAATCGTAATCATTGACAAACAAATCGCTTATAACAACATCAGATTTTGGTAAATACACCCCGTTATTCTGAATGAGTTCAACATAGCCATTTACAGCTCCCTCAAGCGCTAAACTATCAATACGTGGAGTTATTTTTTGAAGTTGAACATCTTTAAATCCTAATTTTAAATTTTTATTGATGGAGTCTTCAATAACACCCGATAATAAGATTTCTTCGTCATCATTATCTAAACGAACAGGAAATATTTTAAAAGCTTTCAGGTCTCTATCAAAGGTCACTTTGTTAAGCGTATCCTTTTCAGAATTTATATACCAATCGTAGTCCTTAAAACGCAGTTCTGATTTTTTAAATCCAACTACAGATTGATTTGCTTTATCGATGGTATAGAATAAGTTTAAATTGTATTGATCTCTATTATTAATACCACCTTTAAATTCTGATTTAATCAATAGGGTATCGCGCTTTGTAACATTGATAAGGCTAAATTGAGAAGCGCTGTACGCCCCCGCGTGGATGCTATCAATCTCAATATAGGTGTTAAAAATGGGGTTACTATTATCTACAGTTAGATTAATATTGTTCGCAAAATACTCTTGAAATTTAATTTCAGGTGAGTTGAAAACCAAATTAAACCCTTTTTCATCCGTTTCTATTCTGCCTTCGATAAACGTATTTTCGGCAAGCGTTAAATCTTTAAAAAATACTGATGCAATTTTAGAGTAAATATTAAAGCGAAAATTTAAATACTGGTCCTTATTAACCTTATTGGGAATGTAATTGGTGTATATGCTTCCTATGGAATTTTCAAGAAGGCTTAAAATCTCGTCTGTTTTAAATCGGCCAACGATGGAACCTTCCATGATATCTGGAGAATTTATTGTAATTGTGCGTTCTTCGCCATTAAAGTTAGAGACAATCTCAAAATCTTCAAATATGTATTTATTATCTTGGTTCTTATACGTCGTATTCTTTATGTTTAGTTGACCACTAGCGTTATCATAAGTGGTTCCGGCGGCACTCAAACGAATTACCCCACTGAACTCAGCAATGCTATCTCTGGTTACAAAATTTAAGCGATTTAGATTTGCATAACTCACACCCGCGGTAAAATCAAACTTTTTAAGCGCTTTAGAAAAATCAATTAAACCGTTAAAATCGAGTTTCAAATTTGGATCATCCGCCGTTAAAAGTCCATTAAAAATTTTATTTCCTAATTCACCTGAGATATTAATTTTTTCATAGGTATAACCATTGTAATCTAAGACAAAAACTTCCCCCTTAACACCTGTTTTTAAATTTTCTAAGGTAAACCCTTTACCATCGACATCAAGATTTAACGATGTGCTCTTCGCTGAAGGCTCATTAATTAAAGCACCAATATTAAACTCGTCTAAAACAACATTTCCCTTGTAATTTGCATTATCTATATTGTCTATGTTAGTAAGATTTAAATTAGAATTAACTAGCCCTAAATCAGTATCTATAACAAGATTGGCATCTATGCGTTTTGAAGTAATGTTGGAGGTGCCTTTAATGGTGAAATTGCCCACTTTAGCCAATAAAGTTGGCACTGATTTGCCGAGTATTCGTGGCAGTAATGCGACTAAATCATCGTAATTTGAAGCTAAATTTTGAAATGTACCGCTTAAGGCGAAACTATCTTTTTGGTCACTAAATAAATTTTTAAAATTGATGGCACCAATAATTCGTGTATTTCTTGAAGTGCTAACATTGAGGTTAGACAGTAATAAATCATTAAGTGTTCCTGAGACTTCGGTATTAAGTTGTGCACGCTGGTTAACCCCAAATTCATCAAAAAAGAAATTGAGTTCTGTTAAAGAGATATCTGAATCTCTGAAATTTGCTTCAATATTAACTTTATCTACAAAATCTTTTAAATCTTCACGATCATAGATAAATTTTAAATTTCCTTTTAATTCTGAACGTTTTGTTTCGATTTTTAAATCGCCAAAGTTCATGTGGTCGAGCGTGTATTCAAAATTCGCCATTAAATTTTTCACATGCACGCCTCTACTGTCTGTAAAACTAAATTGGTTGATTCTAGTACTAACCTCTGGTCCGTTAATTAAAAAGTCAGTAATGTTGGCGTTGAGTTGAAATAACTCAAATGTTTTTGGAGTTTCTAAGTTTTTATTAATTAATCTAAAAATCCCGTTATCAAGAGAAACATCGCTAGAGGAAAACAAAAATTCACTCGGGCCTTTTCGTGGATTATCATCGTCAAATTTAGCTACAAAAATATCTAAGTTGGTATCGGTTTCACCCTTGTAAGTTTTTAGATTAAAAACGGGGTCTTGCATTTTAATATCACCAAAATTGAGTTTAGTATTTAAGAGATTTTTAAAACTTATGATAGAACTATTTAGTTCACCCACGCTTACAAGTGTATCTTTCATGTAATCTCTTATAAGCACGTTTTTTAGCTCAATATCCCCGTTGATTTGAAGGCCAATTCTTCCGATATTGATATCCGTTTTAAATTCCTCATTAATTTTATCAGTAGCCAATTTTCCGAGTTTTGTTTGCACGGCTGGAATGGATAATACAAAAAACAAAATAAAAAATAGCAGTAGTATAAGTGCTATTATTTTACCTATTATTTTGAGTATCCGTTTGATAGAAATTATGGGTTTTAATGTGTGAAATCTTCATTACATTTGCTCGTAACAAGCGTAATTAGAAAGGTTGATTTTATCATTTCAAAATTAACAATTATTGTGCCTAAAACAGACAATGAAAAAAGAAAATATTTACATCCTCGGTATTGAGTCTTCATGCGATGATACGTCAGCGGCTGTATTGTGTAACGATCGCATTCTAAGCAATGTTGTTGCCGACCAAAAAATACATGCACAATACGGCGGAGTTGTTCCTGAATTAGCCTCTAGGGCGCACCAACAAAATATTGTTCCGGTAGTGCAACAGGCTCTTAAACAGGCCGCCGTTTCTAAAAATCAATTAAGTGCAATAGCCTTTACCAGAGGTCCCGGTTTAATGGGTTCTTTATTGGTGGGTACGTCTTTTGCGAAATCTATGGCATACGGATTAGACATTCCTTTAATTGATGTCAACCACATGCAAGCCCACATTCTAGCCCATTTTATCGATGAAGCGGACCATAAGAAACCTCCTTTCCCTTTTTTAGCCTTAACGATTTCTGGCGGCCATACACAAATTGTAAAAGTTACGGATTATTTTAAGATGGACGTGATTGGTGAAACTATTGACGATGCCGTCGGTGAAGCCTATGATAAAAGCGGGAAAGTATTAGGTTTGGGTTACCCAGCCGGACCAGAAATTGACCGACGTGCGCAATTGGGCAACCCAAAAGCTTATAAGTTTACAAAACCAAAAGTTGATGGTCTTAATTTTAGTTTTTCAGGTCTAAAAACGGCCATTTTATATTTTATTCAGCGTGAAGTGAAAGCAAATCCAAATTTTATTGAAAATCATCTCAACGATATTTGCGCTTCTATTCAATACACCATAATCCACATTTTAATGGATAAATTGAAGCTTGCTGTTAAGCAAACTGGCATTAGGCATTTTGCAATTGGTGGAGGGGTTTCCGCCAATTCTGGCATCAGGAACGCTTTAAAAGATACCGAAAAAAAATACGGCTGGACCACCTTTATCCCAAAATTTGAGTACACTACAGATAATGCTGCAATGATTGCCATAGTTGGGTACTTAAAATATTTAGAACAAGATTTTTCTGATTTTGATGTTATGGCAGCGGCACGTTTAAAATTTTAGTGCATATTTAAAACATAACATTTTTAATAACATTATTTTTAAAGTCGAATACTATTTTTACGCATTCATAATTAAGTTATAACAATTACAACCTTGACATGAAATACATTTTTCTTCTTTTAGTTTTTTTTCCTATAATAAGTTTCTCTCAACATTCACTCGAAAAACAATTAGATTCAATAACATCTTCTAAGGCCGCGTCAGACTTTTTAAAAACAAACAACCCTGAAGATGGGAAAATTATAACCTTCAACAAAGAGAAACACCAAACAAAGTTGGCTAACAGTCTTTTTAGTCTTTCAGTAGGTGGGAAAAAAGTAGTTAAGACTGGCCTAAAAAAAACGTTTTACAAGGTTTTAGACAAGGCTGAAATAGATTTTTATAAATTTAATATTATTATGCTCGACGGAAACAAGACCTCGAGTCTTTCTGCTAAAACCATACGAGACAAGGTCTTAGTCCTTTACCAAGAGGGGTTTAAATTTAAAGATCTGGCAAAGCTGCATTCTGATGGACCTACGGCAAAAACAGGAGGTGATGCAGGTTGGATAAAACAAGGTGAAATTTCAGAAGCTTTTGATGCAGCCGCTTTTAATCAAAAACGAGCTATCAATGAGGTATTTACCATTGATGATGTGGAACAAAACAAATACTACATCGCCATTAAAACGACAGACAGAACACCAATATTAGAGATAACCGTTTTAAAATTCACAGAAGATCATTAAGCATGCAATTATTTTACAATTCTAATATTTCTGAAGCTGACCTTAGCTTTAATTTTGATAAAGAAGAAAGCAGACATATTGTAAAAGTCTTGCGAAAAACAACTGGAGATCAACTTCACATTACCAATGGCAAAGGATGGCTGTTTGAAGCCGAATTAACCATAGCTAGCACCAAACAGTGCACCGTAAACATCACCTCAAAATCTAAGCAAAACAAACGGAATTATAAACTACACTTAGCGGTAGCGCCAACAAAAATGAATGATCGTTACGAATGGTTTCTGGAAAAAGCAACCGAAATCGGCGTGGAAAGCATTACCCCAATTATTTGTGATCACAGTGAACGCAAGGTGGTTAAAACCGCGCGTTTTGAAAAAATAATACAATCTGCTTTGAAGCAATCGCTTCAAACATACTTACCAGAATTAAAAGACCCAATTTCTTTTAAAGAATTTGTTGAAAATGTCAGTTCCCCACAAAAGTTTATAGCGCACTGCGAAGAAACGGATAAAAAATCCTTAAAATCACAACTTAAACCCAAGGACGATTGCTTAATTTTAATTGGGCCTGAAGGAGATTTTAGCGTTAAAGAAATTGAAATAGCCTTGAAACACGGTTTTATTCCTGTAACTTTGGGTAATACCCGTTTAAGGACTGAAACGGCAGCTATTGTAGCATGTCATTCGGTAGCCTTTACAAATGAATACTTATGAAATATCATTTCTCGTTATACTTTATATTTTTTACGTTCTACTTGTTTTCACAGGATGTTGCCATGCTGAAATACAAAGGAGGTGGTGATTGGTATAGTAACCCAACAGCTTTACCAAATTTAGTAAAATATTGCAACGACCATATTGGAACTAATTTAAATGAAACTATAGAAACTGTTGAAGCCGGTAGTGTAGACATTTTTCAGTTTCCTTTTTTGCATATGACGGGTCATGGAAACGTCTTCTTTAGCGACGATGATGCCACTAATCTTAGAAATTATTTGATATCAGGCGGATTTCTTCATATTGATGATAATTACGGCATGGAACCGTATATAACAAAAGCGTTAAAGCGTGTATTTCCTGATAACGAATTAATTGAAATTCCAAAAACACATCCCATCTTTAATACAGTCTATAGGTTTCCCAATGGTTTACCAAAAATCCACGAGCATGATGGAAAAGCACCACAAGCTTTTGGTATTTTTTATAAAAGTAGACTCCTTTTACTTTTTACTTATGAGACCGATTTAAGTGATGGCTGGGAAGACGCAGAAGTGCATAACGACCCTGAGGATGTGAGAGAAAAAGCACTGAAAATGGGCGCTAATATTGTAAAATATGCGTTTGAGAATTAAATTTAAAACTTGATTCAATTTATAACGTAAAATCCAAGGCCAAAACCCTAACACCAAACCCACCATATTTACACTTTGAGTCCTTTAAGCCATTATAACTCTAACTTCAAAAAACGAAAATTCCCAATCACCTTGGTATGCGACAATATCACCAATGCCGCCAATATAGGGAGTCTATTTAGAGCTGCTGATGCCTTTGGTGTTGAAGCCTTAATTTTTTGTGGCAAAAACGTCTCTCTAGGAAAACGCATGACTAAAACATCACGATCTACCGAAAATTATGTGCTTTATAAAATTGAGGAAGATATTAGAAGCGTTATACAAAACTTTAAAGCGAAAAATTATTTTTTAATAGGAGTAGAAATAACTGAAAATAGCCAGGATTTAACAGCCTTTTCTTTGAACACTGACCAGCCTATTGTTTTGATTCTTGGCGACGAAAATCACGGCGTATCCCAAGATGTTTTAGATCTCACCGATGCCATTGTTCACCTCAATATGTACGGTAACAACAGTAGTATGAATGTGGTACAAGCCGCAAGTATTGCGCTTTACGAGCTCACCAAACAACTTAATGTCTAAATTTGTTATGCTGAATTTATTTCAGCATCTTTGATTAAATTTATTAGGGTGAATTCAAAAATCATTGCAAACGGCATTTTACGAGCT
>CAYMDB010000053.1:0-11715 GCA_964388865.1 uncultured Flavobacteriaceae bacterium | reverse complement strand
ACAAAAATTATTCAATTTTTAACTTGGGTGTCCCAGTGCGGAAGTCAGGAAAAAATCCTTAGACATAAACATTCTAAGGATTTTTGTTTTTTCTGACTTTTTAAAAGTCTATTATGCCGAATTACGACTTGCATTGATATTACCAAACAAGGAACGGGTGACCATCTTTTCATAAACCTTAATCTGCTTATCATCTGCTGCGACTCCAGATTTTTCAAGTTCTTGAATCTTCTTTAAAGCATACTGCTGAATAGTTAATAATGGCAATACAATAGATTCTCTTACCGCAATGGAGGCTTTACCTGCTGGCTCTTCTTCCATTAACTCTTTGTAACCCGTGAGTTTTAGTATAAGACGTTTTGAAGTTTCGTATTCATTGTAAATAATCTTCCAGAATTCTCCATATTCGGGGTCATCTGCCATATATCTTGTTAAATCGAAGAAAGATTTAGACAAGGACATCATACTGTTTTCTATCAAGGTTTTAAAGAAATCTGAAGTTTGTATTAAATGCTTCACTTTCTCAAATTCACTAATATCTTCATAATATTTTAAGGCTGTTCCGACTCCAAAAAATCCAGGAACATTTTGTTTTAACTGACTCCAAGATCCTACAAAAGGTATCGCCCTTAAATCTTCAAAAACCAAACCTTCAGATCTGCCGCGCTTAGACGGGCGACTTCCAATATTCGTTTTTGCATAATATTTAAGTGTACTCATATACTCCAAGTAGGAGATGAATTTTGGATGCGATTTAAAATCAGAGTACGCTTTATAACTTCGCTTTGACAAATCTGCCATGACGACTCTGTTTTCAGGACTCATCGTTAGATCTTTATCGCTTAAGCTATTATGAATACCTGAGCTTATTAATTGTTCAAGGTTGTATTGTGAAGACTCTAAGGTTCCGAAATTTGAACTTATGGTCTGCCCCTGAATGGTAAGCTGTACTTCTTCATCTTCTATTGTTGGTCCTAAGGATGCATAAAAATTATGTGTTTTTCCACCACCTCTTGCTGGTGGTCCACCTCTACCATCAAAAAAGATGACTTTTATGCCGTACTTCCGTGATACCGTGGTTAAATTTTCTTTGGCTTGAAAAATCGCCCAATTCGCCATTAAATAACCACCATCTTTGGTACCATCACTGAAACCAAGCATAATGGTTTGTTTATTACCTCTAGATTTTAGGTGCGCCGCATATTCTGGATTGGTATACAAATCTTCCATTACTTTCGGAGCATTTTCTAAATCGGTAATTGTTTCAAAAAGAGGCCCAATATCTACCGTTAACTGCTCTTGAAACGCAACGAGTTTTAGCATGGCAAACAACTGCATCACATGCAGTGTTGTTTGATTATTACTTATAATGTACCGATTAGCTGCCTTTTCACCATTAGTATCTTGAATGGTTTTAATGACCTTCATGGTTTTTAAAGCCTTAAGTGTTTCTTCATCTTTTATGAGAGACAAATCGACTTCACCTTCAACTTTTGATAGAATAGCAACTTGTTCTTTCTCTGACAAGTCGTGGTAATTCTTAGGAAAAATAGAACTGCCACTGTCAATAAGGGCATCTACCATATCCACAAAATACTGATGATGCTTACGGCTATCTTGACGAATATCTAAATTCGCAAAATGAAATCCGAATAAGAAAATTTTGTTTAATAAACTGTTTATTTCTGTTACATAAAGGGATTGGTGTTTTTCTACAACAAGGTCTTTTATTGCACGAACTTCAGTTTCAAAATATTCAACGGTTAAGTCCGATGCTTTATTGGTAATAATTTTATAAAGTTCGGTTTCCAGTACTACAATTCTTTCCTCAACACCTTCAAAGGTCAATTTTCGTCTTAAACGACGCGCATCTCTGTAATAATTTTTAATCACTGTTTCTCGTAAACGCTTTGCGACATCTAAGGTTATTTCTGGGGTAACAAAAGGGTTACCGTCTCTATCGCCACCTGGCCAAAAACCAATATTTATAATATCGTTATCAATGTGCTGTCCGTCGAATATATTTTGCTGAATATAATCGTAAATACTTCCGAAGGATTTATAAAATACATTTTCCAAATACCAGATTAAACTTACCGCTTCATCATAAGGTGTTGGTTTTTTATCTTTAAAAAATGGTGTTTTTCCTAATTGCGCTAATAAATCGTTGATTCTTAATAAATCATTTTCGCGAATCGCTTCGGTTAAATCGGTAATAATACCTAAAACAGAACCCGGATAAAACTGTGTTGGATGCGCCGTTAGCACGATTCGAACTTTAAATTCTTCGAGATATTTTTTAAGTGTTTCTAATTTATTATCTGCCGTTACAGATTCCTTCAAACTTCTCAGCGTACCAATACCATCCATATTATTTACAATAGGAAAAGCTGCGTCTTCAATAGCATCAAACAATACAACTTGTCTTTCGATGTATTGAATGAAGCGAAACAAAAGATTAATTTGACTTTCGCTTGAACGTCTCGCTTGATATTTTTCAAAAAATGAATTGACTATTGTTGTAGGATCCTCTTGATTAGCGAATCCTTTTTTGCAAGTTTCATGAAACAATGGTAATAAGGCTCCAGTTTTTGTGACACTATCAAAAGGTAAAGTCATAAATATACTGTTGTATATCTGGTATTTTGCCAATACATTCTGATTAAATCTCGTAAGCTTGGGCTGTGTGGACATATATAGTTTAAATGATTGTGGACTGACCCAAATGAATATTTGCAAAATTCATATTGGTATCCTTTGGATTATTTATAAAGTCTTCAATAAAATCTCCGACTTTCGTTGTTGTTATGTTATCGTATTTTGTATTAATATCTGGCGTTGTTATTTTTAATTTAAGAGATTTAGCTACTGCTAGTTTAATTAAGTTAGCCTCGTTAAATAACTCAAAATGTTCTAATAACATCGCTGCTGATAATATAGAAGCTATGGGGTTTGCTATTCCTTTTCCGGTGGCTTGCGGATAAGAACCGTGGATAGGCTCAAACATTGCATATTTGTCACCTACTGATGCTGATGCCAATAAGCCAATAGAACCACCTATAACACTGGCCTCATCACTAATAATATCACCAAACAAATTCTCTGTTAAAATGACATCGAACTGTTTTGGATTGAGTATCATTTGCATTGCTGCATTGTCTACGAACAAAAAGTTTAGTGTCACATCCTTGTATTGCTCTGCGATCTCAGTAACCACGCGTCGCCAAAGTCTTGAACTCTCTAGAACATTTGCCTTATCAACCAAAGTTACTTTATTTTTTCTAGTCTGTGAAGCTTTAAAAGCTAAATGTGCAATGCGCTCAATCTCTTCGCGCGAGTATTCACATAAATCGGATGCCACATTACCATCTTCACTCAACTACCGTTCACCAAAGTAAATTCCACCTGTTAATTCGCGATAAATACTTATATCGGTGCCTTCTATAATATTTTTCTTTAGAGGTGACTTGTCAAGTAAGGTGTCGTAGGCTTTTACAGGTCTGATATTTGCAAAAAGTCCGAGCTCTTTTCGCAATTTAAGAAGACCCTGCTCTGGTCGCACTTTTGCTGAGGGATTGTTATCATATTTTGGATGACCTATAGATCCAAAAAGTATTGCATCACTAGATTTACATATGTCTAAAGTCGCCTTTGGAAGCGGATCATTATGCTTATCAATAGCTACAGCACCAACGTCTGCAGTTGTAAAGTTAAAATTATGATTAAATTCTGAAGCGATAGCTTTTAGAGCCTTTATGGCCTGATTTGTAACTTCCGGACCGATACCGTCACCTGGTAAAACAGCTATGTTTAATTTCATGTGTTTATGTCTATTGTTTTTTGTGAATCACTTGCAATGTGCAAATAATCATTCCTTGACAGAAGATTAACTTTTGCACATGCTCATTTCATACGATTATCTACGAAAACAGTCCCGATGGTTAATCGGGATACTGCTTTCAATTATTTTTTAGTTGACTATTTATTTAGTTTCAATTAAATATTAAGCCTGAATCTAATCAGGACTATAAACTTCTTTTAATTGATTTTTTGTATTTCAAAAGCTTCAATTAATTCCTTATTATTAACGAGATAATCTATATCATCATAACCATTAATCATGCAGGTTTTTTTGTAAGGATCAATATCGAAATCTTCTTTTAAGTCTGAATGTTTTACCGCAATAGTTTGGGCTTCTAGATTGACTTCAAGTTCAGTTTCAGGATGAGTTTCAACTTGTTTTAATAGTTTTCCTAAAAACGACTCAGAAACCTGAACCGGTAGCAGTCCATTGTTAAGCGCATTTCCTTTAAAAATATCAGCAAAAAAACTAGAAACGACAACTTTAAAGCCATAATCCGTCAGGGCCCAAGCGGCGTGCTCTCTGCTAGAACCACAACCAAAGTTGTCGCCTGCAACCAATATACGTCCTGAGTATTTTGAATCGTTTAATGCAAAATCGGGATTAATAGCACCTTCTTTATCGTAGCGCCAATCTCTGAATAGGTTGTCGCCAAAACCCGCTCTGTCGGTTGCCTTTAAAAAGCGAGCTGGTATAATTTGATCTGTATCTACATTCTCAATGTTAAGTGGAATGGCTTTAGATTGTAATGTTGTAAACTTTTCCATACTCATGTCCACGAAAGTGGGTATCTTTTTAATTTTTCCTATCTTATTACAAGGCAGGAATCTCTTTTTTAGTTAATTCTCGATTTTAAAAGGCTTTTCGACTGCGCTCAATGCGACAAAACTCAAACTACAACCTATCAATTTAAATGCTTAGTAATGTCAATGATTTTGCCTTCTACAGCAGTTGCAGCAGCCACTAGAGGACTGGCTAAAATGGTTCTGGAACCCTGCCCTTGTCGCCCTTCGAAATTCCGGTTTGATGTAGAAACACAGTATTCCCCTTGAGGAATTTTGTCATCATTCATTGCTAAACATGCTGAACATCCGGGTTGACGCAATTCAAAACCAGCAGCATCAAAGACAGCTTTTAGACCTTCGTCTATAATTTGAGCTTCAACTTGTTTACTACCTGGCACTAACCATGCAGTGACGTTCTCTGCTTTTTGCTTTCCTTTAATATAATTGGCCGCAACTCTAAAATCCTCAATTCTTGAATTAGTACAACTTCCTATGAATACGTAATTAATAGGGGTATTAATTAAACTTTTACCAGCTTCAAAATTCATATAAGCTAGTGATTTTTTGAAGGATGGATTTTCATCCAAAGGTATGTTTTCCGTAATTTTAATTCCCATACCAGGATTGGTCCCATAAGTGATCATGGGCTCTATATCTTCCGCATTAAAACTGTATTCTTTATCAAACACAGCTCCCTCGTCAGTAGGTAGCGTTTTCCAATAGGCTACTTTTTTATCAAAAGCTTCACCTTGAGGGGCGAATTTTCGACCTTTAACATATTCAAAAGTGGTTTTATCAGGTGCTATCATACCACCACGTGCACCCATTTCAATACTCATATTACAGACAGTCATTCGACCTTCCACACTCATTTCTTCGAAGACATTTCCGGCATATTCACAAAAATAACCTGTGCCCGAATTGGTGCCCAATTTTGAAATAAGATAAAGAATGACATCCTTTGGCAAGACGCCATTCCGTAATTGGCCATTAACCGTAACTCTTAAACTTTTGGGTTTTGTAAGCAACAAACACTGACTTGCAAATACTTGGGCGACCTGGCTTGTGCCTATACCAAAAGCAATGGCTCCAAATGCACCGTGTGTTGAAGTGTGACTATCCCCACAGACCATGGTCATGCCTGGTTGGGTCACTCCTAACTCTGGAGCCATTACATGGACAATACCGTTATATTGATGTCCTAACTCATATAAGGTAATGTTATTTTTCTTACAATTTTCTGATAATTGCTTTAACTGTTGCCGAGACAATTCATCCTTTATCGGTTGATCTTGATTTAAGGTCGGCGTGTTATGATCTGCTGTAGCCACAATCTGATTGGGTCTAAAAACAGGAATGCCACGTTCTTCTAATTCATTAAAGGCTTGCGGACTTGTAACTTCATGTATTAAATGTTTATCTATATATAGAATCTGTGGACCATTCTCAATGCTGCTTACAACATGGGCGTCCCAGACTTTATCAAATAATGTTTTTTTGTTCATTAATGCTGCTGAATTATGAGTTGTTCATTCTGAATTTCAGTAAAAATCAATATCTCAATTTATGCTGAAATAATCTGATGATAAACCTTACTGGTTTCTATAATTTGATGAATGTGATCGTCGTTAATTTCTTTATTCTGATCGGCAAAATATAAGAAGTTTGCGTAAACCTCATCTAATTGAAGTTTGGTTAATTCGTAGCCCACATTTTTCGCTCGGTAAGCCAAGGCTGCTCTCCCACTTCTAGCGGTTAATACAATAGCAGACTCTGTAACACCGACGTCTTTTGGGTCGATAATTTCATAGGTTTCACGGTTTTTTATTACACCATCTTGATGAATACCAGAACTATGCGCAAAGGCATTAGCTCCAACAATAGCCTTGTTTGGCTGTGTATAAATTCCCATGCTATCACTTACCAATTGGCTCATGCCATAAAGCATGGAGGTATTGATATTGGTGTCTAAATTTAAATAGGGATGTTGCTTTAGCACCATAACAACTTCTTCTAAGGCTGTGTTTCCGGCGCGCTCACCAATTCCATTAATGGTACATTCAATCTGGCGGGCTCCATTGATCACTCCTTCAATGGAGTTGGCTGTTGCCAGTCCGAGATCATTATGGCAATGACAAGATAAAATGGCCTTATCAATACCTTTTACGTTTTCTTTTAGATATTTAATTTTAGCACCGTATTCACTTGGCAAACAATAGCCCGTAGTATCTGGAATATTTAAAACAGTTGCACCGGCTTTTATTGCAGCTTCACAAACTCTCGCTAAGTAGTCATTATCTGTTCTACCAGCATCTTCGGCATAAAACTCAACATCTTCAACAAAAGTTTTGGCATATTTTACGGCTTGGTAAGCACGCTCTAAAATAGCCTCTCGGTTAGACTTAAACTTATGAAGAATATGTGAATCTGAAGTTCCAATTCCTGTATGAATTCTCGGTTTATAAGCATACTTTAGAGCTTCAGCCGCCACTTTAATATCGTTTTCAACAGAGCGCGTTAAACCACAGACCGTTGCATTTTTAACAATTTTTGAAATTTCAACGACGGATTTAAAATCACCCGGACTAGAAACAGGAAATCCAGCTTCTATGACATCAACCCCGAGCTTATCTAGCTGTTTTGCAATGACAACTTTCTGATCTGTGTTTAATTTACAGCCAGGAACTTGCTCTCCATCTCTCAGTGTTGTATCAAAGATTTGTATATTGTTATTTGACATATATCAAAATATAGATTAGTATTGTCTTACGAATTTATATGTTACTTTATGCTTAAAGCGAATCATTAAATTGAATTTACGATGCCCAAAACCAAAAATTTAAATTAAAAAACTGATTTTCAGTTATATAATTCTATATTTCGTTGATAACAAAAGACCAAAAAGATAATTTATTTTCACTTGTAAAGTCCTTAACTAAATCTGAAAAGCGTCAGTTTAAGTTATATGTTGGACGATTAGACGTTAATGCTGATGCTAAATTTTTAAACCTTTTCAATTATTTAGACAAGGCAAATAGTTACAATGAAGTCGCTATTATTAAAAGTGGCATTGTAAAAAAACAGCAGCTCGCCAATTTAAAAGCACACCTTTATAAACAGATTTTAATCAGCTTAAAATTAAATCCTTCGCATCACAATATCCGCTCACAAATTAGAGAGCAATTAGATTTTGCATCTATATTATATCACAAAGGGTTGTACAAACAAAGTTTAAAACTTTTAGATAAAGTCAAAGAGGTCGCCCTCCTTAATGAGGAAAAAAATATGGCTTTTGAAATTGTTGAGCTCGAAAAAATTATTGAATCTCAATACATCACCAGAAGCATTAGTTCTAGAGCGGATGAGCTTGCCCTGCAAGCCAAAGATATTAGTGCTTTAAATGTAATTGCCAGTAAATTATCTAACTTATCACTTCAACTTTATAGCACCATTCTTAAAACAGGTTACGTAAAAAATGAGGAGGAAAGCTTAAAAGTCACCAAATATTTTAATGAGAGATTACCTAAAGTTAACCTAAGCAAATTAGGATTTAGAGAAAAATTATGGTTATATAAAACCCACTTGTGGTACAGTTTTTTGATGCAAGATTTTTTGAATTGTTATAAATATGCTTTAAAACTAGTCAATCTGTTTGAGGAACACCCAAACATGATCAACCTCAATCCCGTTTTTTTTCTCAAAGGAAATAATTATCTTCTTGAAGCCCTTTTCTTTATCGGGAATAAACCAAAGTTTGTAAAAAATCTCGAAGAATTTCAGACTATTGTCAACCATCCGAAATTTATAAAAGATGAAAACACCGCAACCTTAGTTTTTTTATACAGCAACTTTCATAACATCAATCAGCATTTTATTGATGGCAGTTTTAAAGAGGGATTAGATCTCATTTTGCAAATTGAAAAAGACCTCGTTACATATAAAGATCGAATAGATCCGCATCACAAAATGATTTTTTATTACAAGTTTGCCAGTCTTCATTTTGGGGCTGGAAATAACAAAGAATGCATCCGTTACTTAGATAAAATAATTTCTAACAAAGCCCTGTCTATGCGCGAAGATTTGCTCTGCTTTTCTAGAGTTTTAAATTTAGTGGCGCATTACGAAGCGGGATTAGATTATCATTTAGAAACGCTTTTGAGAAGCACTTATAAATTTTTAATTAAAATGAACGACTTGCATGAGGTGCAAAAAGAAATGATAAAATTTATTAGAGGATTACAATATATCTACCCTCACGATTTAAAAAATGCCTTTAAAGATTTACACAAAACCTTAAAAACCTATGAAGAACATCCTTACGAGCGCCGAGCATTTTTGTATTTAGATATTATTTCATGGCTTGAAAGTAAAATTGAAAACAAGCCGGTAGAGGATATTATTAAAACTAAGTATCTCATAAAAAACAGCCGTTAATTTTAAATAAATCGCAAAAACTTATAAAAAAGTAGTAAAAATTTGGATTTTAAACTTTTTATAAGCGATATTTGTCCTCACAAAGTTCAAAAACTTACTGAAATGTTATCAAGAAAGGCAGAGGGACTAGACCCGTTGAAGCCTTAGCAACCCTTAGATTTACTAAGAAGGTGCTAAATTCTACTTAGTTTTCGATTCATTTATCGAAAGTTTAGATAGATAACTCAAGACTAATTACTCATCTGTAATTAGCAGTTTCTTTATAACATTTTTCTATTAAGTATGCTTCCGTTTCGAGTTTAACTCAAGGCAAACGAGGCTTATTTGGCTTTTGGTTTAATCATTTATTAACTCAAAAACTTAGAAAAATGAGTACACAAAAATTCGCAACCAAAGCGTTGCACGCAGGACACGACGTCAGTCAAACAGGTGGAACAAGAGCTGTTCCTATTTATCAAACCACATCATATGTCTTCGATGACTCTGATGATGCCGCAGGACGCTTCAATCTCTCTGTTCCAGGATTTATCTACACCAGATTAAACAATCCAACAAACGACATTTTAGAACAGCGTTTAGCGACTTTAGAAGGGGGTATTGCAGCCGTGGCTACAGCCTCAGGATCTGCAGCCATTTCAACAACGTTATTAACCCTTTTAAGAGCGGGCGATCACATTGTAGCCTCGAGCAGTTTATACGGCGGAACTTACAATTTATTGAGCGTAACGCTTCCAAGACATGGCATTACAACAACCTTTGTTGACCCTTCTGATCCAGAAAATTTTGAAAAAGCAGCACAAGAGAATACACGCGTATTTTTTGTCGAGTCTTTAGGAAATCCAAAACTCGATGTTTTAGATCTTGAGGCTATTTCAAAAGAAGCGAAAGCACATAAAGTGCCTTTAATTGTTGATAATACCGTTGCCACCCCATCCTTATTAAACCCAATTGCCCATGGAGCTAATATTGTGATTCACTCTTTAACCAAATACATCAATGGCAATGGCACCTCATTAGGCGGAATTGTTATTGATGCTGGTACTTTTGATTGGACCAACGGTAAATTTCCAGAGTTTACAGAACCATCCACGGGTTATCACGGTTTAGTTTATAGCGAGGCTATTGGCCCTGCTGCATTTATTGCGAAAATTAGAATTGAAGGCCTTCGAGATTACGGGGGTGCTTTGAGTCCGTTTAATGCCTTTCAAATTATCCAAGGTTTAGAAACTTTAGAAATCCGGATTAAAAAGCACAGTGAAAATGCCCTTGAATTAGCCACTTGGTTACAGGAACAACCAGAAGTAAAATGGGTGAATTATCCTGGACTTAAAACAAGTAAATACTATGATCTTGCTCAACGATATTTACCAAAAGGACAAAGTGGTATTGTAACTTTTGGAGTTGAAGGTGGTTTTGAAGCTGCTAAGGTCATTGCAGACACTACCAAAATATTCTCACTATTGGCAAATATAGGAGATACAAAATCACTGATAATACATCCTGCGAGCACCACACATCAGCAATTAGATGATACGGCTCAAGAAGCAACCGGTGTGACCAAGGACCTCATCAGACTATCTGTAGGTATTGAAAACATTGAAGACCTCAAGGCCGATTTAAAAGAAGCCTTCGCCGCGGTAAAACAGAAAAGAGCAATTCAAAATTAATAAAACAAAATAAAGCAATGCAAATTGAGATCTATTTTAGGGTAGGTCTCAGTTTAGCGCTTGCAATTAATACTATAAAAAAATGAGTGATTTAAAATTCAGTGTATCTGGAGAGAGTGCTTCTGCTACACAGTATATAGGAAAAACAAGACAATTTACGCTTGTCGTAGATGAACCTAAAAGCTTAGGTGGCACCAACGAAGGTGCTAACCCCGTTGAATATATTCTAGCCGGCTTTGCGGGTTGTGCCAATGTTATTGGACATCTTGTTGCAGAAGAATTAGGTTTCAAAATTAAAAGTTTACGAATTGAAGTTTCGGGAGAATTAAACCCTCAGCGTTTTTTGGGCGCATCTCTCCAAGAACGCGCAGGTTTTAAAGCTCTGCACCTCAGCCTTATTCCAGATACGGATGCCAGTATCCAAACCTTAACAAAGTGGCTCCAAATTGTTGAAGAAAGATGCCCAGTAAAAGATAATCTACAAAACAGTACTCCGATAACGCTCACGGTAGAAAAGGAGTACAAAACCACATAAGTCGGCTTATATGGAACCATTAAAATACCTAAAAATTCCAAATTATATAACCGATAAAAATAGGGCAATAAACATTAAATTGTCTTACCAAACATTTGGTAAACCGTTACACCAAGCACCAATTGTAATGGTAAACCACGCCCTAACCGGGAATTCAAATGTTATCGGAGAGCACGGTTGGTGGAATAATTTAATAGGAAAAGACAAGTGTATAGATACCGAAATCTTCACTATTTTGGCCTTTAATGTGCCTGGAAATGGTTTTGATAATGATCCTGAAAATCTCATTGAACACTACAAAGATTTTACTGCAAAAGATATCGCTAAACTATTTGCTATTGGCTTAGACAAGCTAAAAATAAAACAACTTTTTGCGGTTATTGGAGGCTCTGTTGGTGGTGGTGTAGCCTGGGAATTGGCCGCTCTAAAACC
>CAYMDB010000052.1:0-11862 GCA_964388865.1 uncultured Flavobacteriaceae bacterium | reverse complement strand
TTTTTCTCCGGTAGCACTGAGTAAGGCCGCCATTAAATAAACGGTTTTTACGTTATTGTGAACGCAGCAATCCCTTACGGCATTAAAGTTCTTGGCATCTATAATTTCAAAAGGACCAGAATGAACCAACTCTAAGTTTCGGGTGTTGATATCGCTAGCGATTACTTGATCTCTGCCGTGAATGGCTCTTAACTTGGCAGTGAGTTCTGTTCCAATTTGACCGCAAGCACCGATAATTAATAGTTTTGAAGACATTCTTTAAGATTAAATGATTCGCAAAAATAGAAAGAAAAATAGCATACCGATACTAAAGTTTTCAAAAAAACAACTATATTTTTACGATTATGCTAAAGTGCCTCAATTGAATATCTATCTTAGATTTTCAAAATAATACTTTAGGTATATTTACAAATAAATAATACTTTTATATGAAGATTGGATTATACGGTTTGTGTTTCTTTTGTTTTGTGCTTTTGAGTTGTGGTGATAATAAGACTTCAACTGATGTTTCAGATATTGAAAATAGTGCACAAACACCTGTACTAACAGCAAAAGCTATTGAGAATTTTGATTACAAAGAATATGCATTAAGCTCTGAGAGTGAAAAAGCTTTGACTAATTGGGAAAAGTATCAAGAATTAGCCATTCAAATCAGCTATTTAAAAAAAGCAGATTTATCATTTTTTAGAGAAGATAAAAAGGACTTAAGACAATTTATTAAAGAATTTAAAGCTGGTATTCCAAAGGAATTTTTAACTAATCCCATAATATCACGTACGGTAATTGTGGAAACAACGCTTTTAAAATTGAATGAAAATTTAAGTTTAGACCATGTAAACGACCGTACGAAATTATTGAGTATTAAAGAGGTGTTAGTGGCCTTTTCAAATCTCAATTATCAAATAAATAAAACCTTAGAACGCAATCTTTACGACCAAATTCAACCAGAATAAGAGTGCTATATCCCCTCTAAACCATGCTAAGACTGTAACAATTTTGTAGTATATAGGACTAATACATAGTAGTAATAAAAACTAATAATAATAAATCATGAAATTTAATTTTAATCGTTTGCCTGCTTTATTAAGTCTGGCTTTATTATCGCTTGTTGCGTGTAAAGAAGAAGCCAAAAAAGACACGGCACTGGCAGAGGAAAAAATTCCCGGAATAGTTCTGGAGCATATGGATTTAGAAGTAAGTCCGAAAGATGATTTCTACAATTACGTCAATGGGAATTGGATGAAAACCACTCAAATCCCTAAAGAAGAAGCCAGTTGGGGAGGATTTGGGGTATTGAGAAAATCGACGCGAAACGATGTCTTAGATATCGTAAAAACTTCCAAGGAATTGGGGATTTACAAAGAAGGAACCGACCAAAAGAAAGCGCTTTTATTTTTTGAATCTGAATTAGACACTGTTACGAGAAATGACTTAGGCATCAAACCCTTGCAGCCCTTATTAGATAAAATTGATGGGATTAAAAATCTCAAAGATATGCAAACGGTTTACGCTAAAACCACTAGTATTGGAGCTCCATTTTTTGGGCTTCAAGTGTTTCCAGATATAAATGACAGTAGTGTATATGCTCCCTACATTACACAAGGAGGTTTAGGCTTGCCAGATCGCGATTATTACGTGCTTCAAGATGAAAAATCTAAAGAACGTCGTCAGCAATACGTAGATCATATCACTAAAATGATGCAGTTTATTAACTATGATGAAGCTGAAGCAAAGGCTGCAGCTGAAATGATTTTAGCACTAGAAACAAAACTTGCCGAACCACAACTAGATAAAACTGAAAGACGTGATTTTAGCAATCTTAATAACCCAAGAACCCTTGAGCAGTTGGCTGAATTGACTCCTTCAGTAAACTGGAATCAATTTATCTCAGACATGGGGGTTAAACAAAAACTAGATACAGTGTATGTTATTGAGTTGCGCTATATGAAAGCACTTGAAAATGTTTTAAAAACAACGCCAATAGAAGATGTTAAAACCATCATGAAATGGAATACTCTAAATAATAATTCTTCCTTTTTGAGTACTGAAATAGAAAAGGCCGATTGGAATTTTTACGGTAAAACCCTAAGGGGTACAGAAACTCAGAGACCAGCAGAAGATCGCGCTATGGATAATGTTACAGGTCGCGTAGGTGAAGCCATCGGTAAATTATATGTAGATTCTAAGTTTCCACCTGAAGCAAAAGAAAATGCAGAGAAAATGATTGCAAATATCATTACTGCTTTTAAAACCCGAATAGATAGCCTTGATTGGATGACTGCTGAAACCAAACAAAAAGCTATTGAAAAGCTCGATAAGTTTACTGTGAAGATTGCCTACCCAGACGAGTGGAAGGATTACTCGGCGTTAATGATAAAAGAAGGCAATAGTTATGCTGAGAATATGATTGCATTTTCTGAATGGAGTTTAAAAGAAACTTTAGCTGACTTAGGTCAGCCTGTAGACAAAAAAGAATGGTCTATGCCACCGCAAATGGTCAATGCTTATTTCAATCCTTTAAATAATGAAATTGTATTTCCGGCTGCCATTTTACAACCTCCGTTTTACAATTATACGGCTGACGAAGCTGTTAATTATGGTGGAATAGGAGCCGTAATTGGTCATGAAATTTCACACGCTTTTGACGATCAAGGCTCTCAATTTGATAGCAATGGTAACTTGGTGAATTGGTGGACAGCAGAAGACTTAAAAGAATTTAAGAAACGTGGAGATGCACTTGTAGAGCAGTATTCTGCAATTGAGGTTTCTGATAGTTTATATTTAGACGGACGTAATACAATTGGTGAGAACATTGGAGACCTTGGCGGAGTGCTTGGGGCTTACGACGGTTTACAATTATATTTTAAAGAAAACGGAAGACCAGATAAAATTGATGGATTCACAGCAGAACAACGTTTCTTTATGTCATGGACAACAGTTTGGAGAACGTTAAGCAGACCAAATGCTTTAGAAATGCAGATTAAAACAGATCCGCACTCACCAGGAATTTACAGAGCAATACAACCATTAAAAAATATTGATGCTTTTTATGAAGCTTTTGATATTAAAGAAGGGGATTCTATGTATTTAGCTCCTGAAAAACGTGTGAGAATTTGGTAAAAAAAGATTAAAGATATATAACAAAAAAAAGCAGCTTTCTAGGCTGCTTTTTTGTTTATAAAATTAAGTTTTAATTATTGGCTTTTTTGGCAGCCGATGCTTTTTGAGACTCTAAAGCCTGTCTGCTTACTTTAGCTAAATTAAAATCAGGATCAATAGCTAAAGCATCATTCATCAATTTAAGAGCGGCGTCAATATTAGCCGTTTTATTCTCTGAATACGTCAACAAACCTTTTAAATATAGAAGCGCTGCCTTCATAGACGTTTCGTAAGGTTGTTGCATTTCATAAAACGCACGTTTCATGTCGTCAGTGACATTTGTCATGGCATAATCAATATTCAATTTAGCACCTACCAAATCATTGGTCTGAATTTTCATATCAGCCATTTCATAGGCTAAATATACATTTGGTTCGCGTTTGTATAAGATTTCAAAATGCTCTAGAGCCATTTTTGGCTGATTCAGATTTTTTAAGGCTAAAGCTTTTACTTCAACATTCATATCAGAATCTGTTTCTTTTTTTTCAACACCAATGGTATTAAGCACTTTCATGTATTGACCTTCAGAAAGGTACAAATACGCTAGTGTATCTTTTCTTGCCACAGAAGGTTCTATAACATCGAGATGGGTAAGTGCATTAATAATTCCCTGCCGATCACCTTGTTTTTTCATTTGTTTATAGTAGGCGTCGTAATGTTTTTTCATATCGGCATTAGTCTGGGCAAAAATACTAACTGAAAATAGCATCATCCCAATAGCTAAAGGGATTGTTTTAATCTGTTTCATTCGTTCTTTATTTTAAAGGGCTAAATCTATAAAAATTAATAGTAAATGGTCTTAAAAATCTATTAATTTCTAAAAAGCCTGGTTTTAATGCATAGTTCAAAAGCCATACCAACTTAGAACGTAGTCATTCATTTTAAGCGTTACGCTTTGAGAACTGGACTTTGTAAATTTAGTATGGCCCGTTTTATAGACAAAATACTGCTTTGTATCACAGTTGATAAAATCACCAAAAAACTATAAAAACTGATGAAAAATCCCTTAAAAGTTAAGATTTATATAATAATTCTTACTTTAAATTACGAATGTGCTAAATAGTTAATTGATATTGTTTTGCGGACTCAACAATTTTATGTAAATTTCAATTCATTTAAATCTATATGTTATGGGAATTAAAAGTTTTCAAGGTGCACGTAAGCAACAAAATGCTGCGGTATCAGCGTCGTTAAAAGTTAAAGATTATATGACCACCCAACTTATAACATTTAAGTCAGACCAGTCGATACAAGAGGTGGTGGAAGCCTTAATTAAGTACAAAATATCTGGTGGCCCGGTGGTAAATGATAGAAACGAACTCATAGGTATTATATCTGAAGGAGATTGCCTAAAGCAACTCAGTGAAAGTAGATATTACAATATGCCTTTAGAGCATGACAATGTTGAAAAGCGAATGGCAAAAAATGTGGAAACTATTGATGGTAATATGAACGTTTTTGATGCTGCTAACAAGTTTTTGAGCTCTAAGTTAAGACGTTTTCCTATCGTAGAACGCGGCAAACTGGTGGGGCAAATTAGCCAAAAGGATATTTTAAAAGCGGCACTTCATCTAAAAGCTGAAAATTGGAACAGTACTACAAAAACTAGTTCTTAATCGTCACGTTTTACCAATGCGTAATAATTGCCTTCAATAGGTAGGTAACCTTGGTCATACACAAAATAGTAGGTTGTGCCAGCTTTGGTAATATAGAGACTAGTAATGTAATTAAAATCGAAACCCTTTTCTATTAATTTTGCTTTAGAGCACTTGGTCTTTTGGTGAGGATTGAGGGTTTCTAAAATTCTGTAGTTTTTTCTCAATCGATTGTTGGTATTTCTTATGAGATTTTTAGAATCTTTATTTATGCGATTATTATAGGCATTTCTGCAACCATCACTACAGTATTTTTTATCAATTCTCCCTATAATTTTATCACCGCACTCAGGACATTGTTTTTGCATATCTCTACATTAAGTTCATACAATATAATAATTTAATTGATTATAAACTACTTGTAATGATAATGGTATTGGTTGTATTAACATTTTCAAATACGGAAACTTCATAAACTTTAGACCGTAAAAAGGAAATGATCTCTTCTAATTTTGATGGCGATGTTGAAGCACCAACTGAGGCGTTAAAAATAATTTGGCCTTTTGAAGATTTTAAATTTAGCAAGGCATTCCAGAAATCTAGATTTAAAAATTTATCTGGGATACTTAAATCAATGTACAAATCCACTATGATTAAATCATAAACGTCGCTATTAGTTTTTACAAATTCATAGGCATTAACACAGTGAATTTTTAAGAAGTCGTTTTCTTTAATTCCGAATTCTGTATCCGCAATTGAGATAATTACCGGATCTATTTCTACGGCAGTGATTGCTTTGGTGTAGTTAAAATCGCTACGGAGTGTTTCAATAACACCACCACCTCCCATACCTAATATTAAAACAGAATCCACTTTTTTAAGAGTAATTTGTTTCAATCCAAATTTTAAAATGTGCTGTAAAGGACCATAACTATAGTTCGCATTTTTGGAGTTGAGTTGTTTTTTGCATTAAATGGAAACATTTAAATCAATATATTTGTGTTGAATTATATTCGACTAAGTATCATTAGTTAAAATTCTAAAAAACCTTAAAAAATAAATCTGATTGCTAAAGTTACTAAAAAAAATGACACCTGATAAACTTCAACATGTTTGGTTAGTGGTAACCATAGCTGCAATTTTAGTGACAGCAATTGGTACTTATTACACTTATTATTTTGGTGAGCAAATTCAAAAGGAAAAGCAGGCTAAGTTTAACATATTAGAAAAAGATTTTAATAGTGTTGAAAAAGAATTTACCATTGAACAAGAGCGTTTAAAATCGATTCTTGTGAGACTCAAAGTTACATTTACAGGTGAGTGGAAAGTATCGCCTGCGAATAATAAATTGTTAAATCCATTGGGTGAGCCAATAATGTATTTGTTTAATGCCAATGATCATTCAATGAAATTGGGTTTGTATGAAACCAATAATTTCCGTTTTAATGACCTGAATAGTCAGAAATCAGAGTTTATTGTTGAGTTGTCACCATTAAAGCAAGACATTATTGAATCCACTAAGTCTTCTTTAAAAGATTTTACAGCTATCCAAATGGTGATTCCATTTATAGATTACAATTCTTTTGGGCCCATACCCATTAATGTTGACAACATAGAGATGAAAATATTTATAAATGAAAAATTAGGCTATGAATTAAAGGATAATCTAGATTATAATATTGTTTTAGATAATCGTGGCTCTAATTACGCCGGGTGGGCAATATTCAGTCTTCAATTCGAACCTAATTTTATCAATCAAAATTAATTAATATGATTTTTTTGAATTAAAAAGAATTTAAAGCACTATGAGGTGTAATAGGGTGACAAAAATAAAAAAGACCCGTTTGCGCGGGTCTTAGTATTTTGGACTGTTCAGACTTTGAAATCCTGCTTTCGCTGTTCAGATTCACCTGTCCTGTCCTAATATTTTATACAAATTTATACAAAAGTTGTCATGACTTGTCTTAAAATACATATAAAGTTAAGTAATTTAGATTAAATTGAAATAAAATTTCAATAGATAAAATCTATAGTGTATTTTTTATAACACATTAAAACTCAAAAAAAGCCTAAAATTCTAGTTGGTATATCTTAATTAATTCTTTTCTAATACTTCTTCTTAATGTCGCCTTGTTATCACTAATAGTTATTACATGCTGACCGTCAGCAACCTTAAAATCATCAACAACCATTGCGGTAATTACTGTTATTTCAAACTTGCTAGACTCTAAATAATGAGTTTCCATAACAACATTTAAAACGCTTTCCTCTAATATTTTTTTGACAACAATTCTATGAGGTGGTTTTTTGGGTTTTTTAGGATCGAAATAATTTATAAAATCAAACCTAGTTCCTCTTAAATATATGTCTAATAGATATTTAAAAGATTCAATTATAGCTTCTTGTACACCATCTATTTCAATACCTTCTCTAGCACCATCTTTGTCACCATATTCTAAATGATTATGATAATGTTTGTCACACCAAAGCTCAACTTTTAATTCATCGTATTCGTGTATACATTGAGCGTTCATATAAGCACAGTTAGGCTTATAAACCAATTTTGGATTTATAACTTCAATTCTTTTTATATCATCTTCTTTACTCAAACCCGAAAATTAATTATTAAACTTCTCAAAACTACTAAGAAACAACAAAATAGAATAAAAAATTAAATTTGTTTAATTAGAAAGTTTTTCTCATACTTAAATAATTATCCTTGAATTATGAATAAGCCAGAAAAAAACTACCGACAAAAACGGTAGCTTAAAAATAAAAAGCACATTAGACGACGTTATAAAGGTGTCTGTTCCTAAAACCAAAGACGGAAAAAGGGATAAGCCGAAAGAGTAGATTACAATATTAGTAGAATTGTAAACGAAATTTCAAATGTTCATTGATTGCAATAGTTTAATTAGACCTTGAATGGTCGGCAGGATGCTCAGTCTCGATACTGTTGAATTAGTGACGGTTGGTAGAGGGTTAAATGAATTGCGTACTTCCAAAAAAAAGCGAAATCTCGCTAACATAAAATATCTAATTATTTCTGTGGTAAATTGAATATAGGTGCCGTTCAATTCAAAATTTTATCCAATTACAAACGCTTACAAACATTTACAAACGAAATTAAGTAGGTAATAACCGAATAAAATTTGCGAGCTGTCACATCTTTGCCATGTCGAAACATAAGAACTCGATAGTATTAACTGTTTAACCAGCCTGACCGCTTGGCAGGCATTAAAATTTAGAAAACATGAACAATTTAAGAAACAAAGTACAGTTGATTGGCAACTTAGGGAATGATCCAGAAATCACAACTTTTGAATCTGGAAAAACATTAGCAAAATTCACTTTAGCGACAAATGAAAGCTATAAAAATGCAAAAGGTGAAAAAATAACAGACACACAATGGCACAATGTTGTGGCTTGGGGTAAAACGGCTCAGATTGTTGAAAAGTACATCACAAAAGGTAAAGAAGTAGCTGTTGAAGGTAAATTAACCACGCGTTCTTGGGAAGACAAAGATGGTATGAAGCGCTATATTACAGAAGTCGTTTGCAGCGAGCTATTAATGTTAGGGAAATAAAAAATACCATTAATTATAAAAAGAGCAACTAAATTGGTTGCTCTTTTTTTATGGTATTCTAATATATCTTAAAATGATAGCTGTTATCTTTTGACAAAACGCTGCGTTGCTGAACCTTTTTCCGAATATACACTAATAAGATAGAGCCCTTTTTGTAAACTTGAGACATCTAGTGTAATGTCATCTTCATTAACTATTGTTTTTGAAACAATCATTTTTCCTAACAAACTGTATATGGCAATTTCGCCCTTTGATATGTTTAGGGGAAACCTAATATTTAATTTGGTATCCACAGGATTTCGTTCAATAATAAAAGCGTTAATATTTTCTTTTAAAGTTCCTAAATTTTCTTCAACAGTAATGGTTCCAGACATACTTGCGGCACCGTGTATGCTGCAAAAATAAGCATTAGCACCAACAAGGCTAAACGTATGGGAAAACGTAGAACCAGCTGGTCCTAGAAACCCGCTGTTGAATGTTTCTACACTACTTCCTTCTACATTTTCAACCGTGTGATTGGGGTTAATCCATGTCCAAATAACAGTATCACCAGTTTCTATTGTTAAATCTACATTTGGACCAATTCCGGTAAACCATTCCAAATTGTGCGTTGTTTGAGCCTTGACATGGAGTAATACCATAAAAAGGATTAAACTGAGTAATTTTGTTTTCATAATTTTATAATTTAAGTGGTTAATGGAGTTGTATTATTGTGTTCGTATTTAATTTATTAGAGAATCATAACCCAAATACTTATTTCGCTTTTGCTAAAATTATAAAGGTGATTTTAATATGTTTTATAGCTAAATATTTTTAGCTTATTGGTTTTAAATGTTTTGTAAAGATACACTAAACACTTTATTCTGAATTAAATTATTTTTTGATTTTGATTGATGAAGATTTGGTTGCGTTTAGAAATAAATGTTGTGTGTTCTAAAAACTAACCGTAACGCCTTAATTTTTTGCTTGAACTTTTAAAAATTTAAAGGTTTGCCGACACTAAACATCATTTTGGTTTTTAAGTAGTTCTGAAATCAAAAAAACAACTCTTGCGCCAATCTAAATGTATTAGCGTGTGCATCAACAATAGTTTTTATGTCTTTTGAATAACCACCTCCCATGCTACACATCACTGGAATAGAATAGACTTTACATTGTTCTAAAACAAAACGGTCTCTGGCTTTACAGCCTTCAACAGATAATCCGAGTTTGCCAAGCTTGTCTGTTGCAAGTACATCAACGCCACAGAGGTAATAGATAAAATCAGGTTGTTGATTTTCTATTAATTTTGGTAGAGTTTCCTTAAGCAACTTCAGGTAAATAGCGTCATTAGTATCGTTTTCTAAAGCAATATCTAAATCACTTTGTTCTTTTTTAAAGGGATAGTTCCCCTTACCATGCATAGAAAAGGTAAATACTGAGGCATCATTACGGAAAATTTCAGCAGTACCATTACCCTGATGAACATCTAAATCTACAATTAATAGCGTTTTGGCTAAACCTTTTTTTTGAAGATAACGCGCTCCTATAGCCTGATCATTGAGAAGGCAAAAGGCTTCGCCACGATTGGTAAACGCATGGTGAGTGCCTCCAGCAATATTCATAGCAATACCGTATTGAAGCGCAAATTCACTCGCTTTTATGGTGCCATCTGCAATGATTACTTCGCGCTCTACTAGAATTTCACTTAATGGAAATCCTATTTTTCTCGCAGCGCGCTGATCTAAAGTCATGTTCACTAAATCATAGTAATATTCGGGCTCATGAACTGCCAGAATATGTTTGTCGTTGGGTTTTAAGGGCTCAAAAAAATTGTTATCATTACAAGTACCTTCATACCGCAATTGCTGTGGTAGCAATTCATATTTTTCCATAGGAAAGCGATGTCCTTCAGGTAATGGATATTTGTAAATAGGGTGATGCGCTATTTTTAACATTATTTCTGAAGTTTAAGTTGAATGCGTTTTCTTGTCTCATCAACTTCTAAAACTTTTACAATAATTTGTTGATGTAAATGCACGTGCTCATTAACATCTTTTACAAAGCTGTCGCTTAAATTAGAGACGTGAATGAGGCCACTCTCCTTAATACCAATATCTACAAAACAACCAAAATTGGTAATGTTATTGACAATTCCTGGAAGTAATTGTCCGGAATGCAAGTCGCTAATGGTTTTTATATTCTGATTAAAGGTAAAGACTTTGGCTTGTTCTCTAATATCCAAGCCCGGTTTTTCTAGCTCTTTTACAATGTCTTGAAGTGTTGGTAATCCTACGGAATCTGTGTAATAAGTCTTTAAGTTTATAGTTTGAAGAACTTCCTTATTCCCAATTAATTCCTGAATCGAAATCCCTTTATCCTTAGCCATTTTTTCGATAATCTCATAGCTTTCAGGATGTACGGCCGAATTATCTAAAGGATTTCTAGCATCGCGAATTCTCAAAAACCCTGCAGCTTGCTCATAAGATTTTTCACCTAAGCGCGGTATCTTTTTTATGGCAGTTCTCGATTTAAAAGCTCCATTTTCATTTCTGTAGTTGAAAATATTTTCAGCTAACTTCGGACCAATACCAGAAACAAAGCTCAGTAGTGGTATACTCGCCGTGTTAATATTAACGCCCACGGCATTTACGCAATTTTCAACCACCAGATCTAATTGTTTTTGAAGTTTACTTTGGTCCACATCGTGCTGGTATTGCCCCACACCAATAGATTTAGCATCAATTTTTACCAATTCTGCTAAGGGATCTTGCAAACGTCTCCCAATAGAAACAGCACCTCGAACGGTAACATCGTAATTAGGAAATTCATCACGTGCAATTTTTGATGCCGAATAAATACTAGCACCAGCTTCACTCACCACAAAAACTTGGAGGTCGTTTTTAAACTGAATCTTCCTGATTAAAGACTCTGTTTCTCTCGAAGCTGTGCCGTTTCCTATAGCGATGGCTTCAATTTTGTAGGCCTCTGTTAAAGAGGCTATCTTTTTTATGGCACCAGTAGTATCGTTTTTAGGAGGATGCGGATAGATAGTTTCGTTGTGTTTTAATGCACCTTGAGCATCTAAACACACAATTTTACAACCAGTTCTAAATCCAGGATCAATTGCCAACACCCGTTTTTCGCCGAGAGGCGACCCCAGTAATAACTGCTTTAAATTTTTAGCAAAAACGTTAATAGCAGTTTCATCGGCTTTTTCTTTAGCAATTTGAAGCGCTTCATTACTTAAAGATGGAAACAATAACCGTTTATAAGCATCTGCAATGGCAATTTTTATGTGTTTGGCACAGGAGTTAGAACTGCGTATGATTTTATTTTCAATATGCGCTATGGCACGGTCATCATCTGTTTCAATTTTTACCCGAATAAAACCTTCGCTTTCCGCTCTTAGAACAGCTAATAATCGGTGTGATGGCATACGATTTAAGCTTTCAGACCAATCAAAATAATCTCTAAATTTTTGTGCCTTTTCATCACCTTCCTTTGATTTTACAACTTTAGTGCTGATTTGTGCGTTGCGTT
>CAYMDB010000051.1:0-11953 GCA_964388865.1 uncultured Flavobacteriaceae bacterium | reverse complement strand
TATTGAAGATGAATTTTCAGCCGAATTAAAAAAGCTCACCAAAACAGAAGGTCAGATTTTGGTGAAGCTAATTCACAGGCAAACTGGAAAGACAACCTACGAATTAATCAGGGAATTACGGAGCGGTTGGCGAGCCTTTTGGTTTAATAATACCGCTAGCTTATTTAACATTTCTCTAAAACGCGAGTTTACACCATTAATCGAGGAAGAGGATTATTTAATTGAAGATATTTTGCTTCGTGCGTTTCAAAATGGACAAATAGAACGACAAAAACCAGCTTTTGAGATAGATTTTTACGCTTGTTTTAATAAGTGGTCTGAGTCAAAATCGAAACTGTAGTATGCGAGTACAAACGCAACATGAAGAACAACTTAACGCTTGGTCGCATGGCATTGGTGCTGTTTTAGGCATTGTAGCTTTAATATTACTTTTAGTTTATGCAGATGCTACGAAACCTTGGGTTTTATTTAGTGTTATAATTTACGGACTGTCCATCATCATTTTATTTCTCGCCTCTACCTTTTATCATGCGGTTAAGGGTGAAAAAAGAAAACACTATTTTAGAATTATAGATCATGTAAGCATCTATTTGTTAATAGCAGGCACCTATACCCCCGTCTTGTTAATTGCGCTTACTCATAGCTTAGGTTGGATTTTGTTTTGGACGGTTTGGGCAATAGCAGCGTTTGGAGTGATTTTAAAACTCTTTTTTACAGGAAAGTTTGAAGTCTTTTCAACACTTTTATATCTGGTAATGGGATGGCTGATTATCTTTGATTACAGTAACGTGTCGCAAGCCCTAGGTTCAAACGGTATTTTATGGTTTATTGCGGGTGGACTTTTTTATACTGTGGGTATAATTTTTTATGCAGTTCAAAGAATTCCTTACAATCATGTGATTTGGCATTTATTTGTTTTAGGTGGCGCTATTTCCCATTTTTTTATGATATTTTTTTATATCATTTAGTTTTATTTATAAAATATTATGAATTGTACAATGATACCAATAAGAATAAGTACAGCAATTTCTATTTTAGATATTGTCGAAGACCTTTCTAAAGCACTTTGAGCAAATTTGGTGAGACTTTGGCCTTCATCTAGCTGAATTTTAGCCAAAACATCTAAATCATTTTGAATACGATTTATTTGACGTAATAAATCTGACTTAAAGTCGTCAGTGTTCGTTTCTGATGCTGACTGCTCCAAGGCCTGCAATGTCTTAAAATGTTGTTGAAAATTTGTAAAAGCCGAGCGTTCTTCATTCGTTAATTTGGTTGTTTTATAAACTTCAATTAACTGATTCACTTTAGTATGGTACAGAGTTTTGGATGAGTTTTCAGTTGATGTTATGAGTAGTTTTTCTTGTTCATGAAAAACTGTATTCAACTCATATAAATAACCTTTTGCGACTAAACGATCCTCATATACGGATGTTAAAGTGTCGTTGATGGTGGCGAAACGTCTTTTATCTAAACGGTTCGTCGCTAATACAAGTAAAAATACTATTGCGAAGGCAAAACCAATTTTAAAACGATTATTTAAGGAAAATTTTAAACTCATAATTCTCAGTTATTACTTACGAATATACTGTAAATACCATTTTAAGCTAAATATTTAACAGATGTTTTACCAGTCCTCTCATATGCAAACAATCATAATGTGATAGCTTTTATGCTTATTCCCCTGTAGATTTAGAGTCACGAATTGGCCATATCAATTGAGTTCTATTTGTTTTAATCGAAAGATGATACGTCGAAATAAAGCCCTTTTATTAAAAATAGGCAAGTTGTAGATAAAAAAAAGACTGTTATATATTACAGTTAAGTTGTAATATGTAACAGCCGTTTGCTTTTGAGTAAATGAGAAGATTCGTCTATTCTTTTATAAACTTAAGCGTCCCTCCATTCTCGAAATTTAGAAGATAAAGCCCTTTTGTTAAATTTCTAATATCAATTGACTCTTTATTTGCGATGGTTCCTTTTAACACTTCCGATCCTAAAACATTGTAAATGGTATAAGGTTCACTTTGTTTTAAGTTTGAAAAATTAAGAAAGTCTGATGAAGGATTTGGAAATAATTTTACATTAAATGTAGTGTGATCTTCATCTTGAGTGCTTAATGAGAAATCGGAAACAATATTATCAAAACCAAATTGATCGAGACCATTTGCAGAGACTACTGTGAATCCTGTGACTGCTGTCCAGTTTACATTGACATGAACCCCAGCTCCTTGAGTTATAATTTCAGCGACCGGTGAGTTACTGCCTCCACTAGGAGTAAATGTCCATTCTACATCGGGTGCATTAATCTCTCCTTCAAAGGCAAAAATAGTTTGAACATTGATTGGTTGAGAAAATGTTATGGTAGCACCTGTATCATTGGGGCGTGTTGCTACTGCAAAACCCTCAGAACCGGCAAAACCAATTCCGTTTACAAAAAAAGGGACTGTAGTGTTTGGTGTAAATGTTACAGTAATTGTATTTACAGTTTGCTGAACGGTAACGCCGTCGGTTGAACCATTTTCCCAATCAAAAGTCGTTTGTGCTCCTGAGGTCATCGTAAACAATAGCGATAAAATACTTAAAATGTAAATTTGTTTCATGGGTTGAGTAATTAATATATTCATAAGTTGTTTTGATCTTAGCAAAAATTTAGCTTAAATTTTGTTGTAATTGCTTGTCTTTAATTTAATTAATTCACGCGAATATAATAAAAATGTTGAGAAATTTTATAATAATAAGTTGACATCGATGTTTTTATCGTTGCATAAACCCAAAACGGTTTTTTTTGTGATTATTGTAGCAGTTAATAACTTAAGTCGTCGAACCACATTCAAAGGTGTTCGATTAAAAAAATTAAAGACTAATTTTATAAGGGTTTTAGGCACTAATGATATCTTTAAAGTCCTCAAAAAAAGCCTCAAATAGCATCATGTTGGTATTAAAAAAATGCATTACGACGCTCCAGGTGTTTTTATCATGTATTGAAACATCCAATGAAAGTGGTACGTATATACGCGATATGTCTTTCCCATTTTCTAAAATATAGGTTTCTTCATAACGAACATCAGCGATATAGTTACTTTTTAATATACCTCTTAATGCAAGGAGCTTTCCCCAAAAATTAATGCGTTTTTCTAAATCGTCCTCTATATCTAGTGCTATTAATGCGGAACTCGTATCGAAGTGAAATTTAAACGCTAGTCCCTTGATTTTTGTATTGTATAGAATCCACTTTCTTGGAAAAGATTTCCCAAAACTTGTCCAGAATTCTTGTCTCAATAAACGGCTTTCTTCCTTAGAAAACATGTTAAATAAAATAAGCAATTAAAATCCCTAAGCTAATAGCCACTAACTTTGATAAATTAAATTTATGCCCTTCCCCCGTCTCAAATAATATTGTTGTAGAAATATGAAAAAATATACCTATCACAAAAGCGTTAATGACGTTAATATAGACTGCGGCTAGTGCAGTAGTGTTAGAGATGTAGGTTCCTATTGGAGTCATAAGAGCAAAAACAAATAAGAAACTGATCATTTGTAATTTGCTGTAACTTGATTGCAATAAAAAGCCCGAAATTAAAATGGCAATAGGTATTTTGTGAATTAAGACTCCATAAACCATATCGTTATGCTGGTGAATGGGAAAACCCTCTAAAAAACTATGCATGCATAAACTTATAAATAATAACCACGGAAAAGCAGTATTGTTTTTATGCAAGTGAACATGACCGTGTTCTGCACCTTTTGAAAAAAATTCTAAAATAATTTGTAATAAAATCCCACACATAATGTAAAGACCAGTTTGTTTGGCGTCTAAATGTCTGTAAACCTCTGGTAATAAATCAAAAAGTGTGAGCGCTAATAAAAAAGCACCACTAAAAGACAAGAGTAATTTAGTGTATGCTGTATTTTGTGTCTTGGTAAATAATGCAATAACGACTCCTATGATTACGGCTAAAAAAGGAAAGATATAACTAGTCATGTCTGTTATTTACTTAAAAATCATGATCAATCGTTCAGATGTCTTAGCATGAAACTGGCGTAATTTATAATCTCCAAAAACATCTAATAAATAGACTCCTGCCTTTTCAAATAATGCCTCAAAATCCTCTAAAGTAAAAGCTTTAACACGTTCTTGAAATTGGTAATGTTCTCCTTCAGCTTTAAAACTAATATCTTTAAGAATATAGCCATCTTTAAGGCTCCGCTTTTGATGGAATGCGATACCTTCAACAGTCTTTACATCTTCAAAAATGAGATTTTCAATAATAAAGTTTACATTCATAAAGTCTATAACCCCAAAGCCAAAGTCATTAAGTTCAGCCTTAATCGCTTGTATAGTTTTAAGATTGCAGTCCTCATCATCAAAATAACCAAAGCTTGTGAACAAATTAAAAACGGCATCAAAAGTTTCAGGATAGGGCTTGCTCATATCGTGCACATTAAACTTTAAAGTACTATTTTCAAATTGTTTGGCATGCTTAATACTTTGCTCTGATAAATCAATGCCAGTAACTTGGTAGTCTAAAGTATTTAAGTAAAAAGAGTGCCTACCTTTTCCACAGGCTAAATCAAGTATTTTTCCACCTTCCGGAATATTGAGATAATTGGTAAGATTATCCATAAACATCTGGGCCTCCGTATAATCTCTATCCTTATACAGAAGGTGATAATAGGGTGAGTTAAACCACGAGGTGTACCAGTGTTGTGTTGATTTAGTCATATTTAAAAATGTGCTACAAAAATACTGTATTTTTGCAATGTATTAGAGCAAGTATATGGACAATAATTTTAAAATGGTAGCCAAAACCTTATTTGGATTTGAAGATATTTTAGCAAAAGAGCTCACGCAACTCGGTGCTATGGAAGTAGAAACGGGAGTGCGAAACGTGAGCTTTGTTGGGGATAAAGGATTTATGTACAAAGCTAATTTAGGTCTTAGAACGGCAATTAAAATTTTAAAACCTATTGAATCCTTTCGTGTAACTAAAGAAGACGACCTTTATAAGAACGTTAAAAACATGAAGTGGGAAGATTATCTCAAGCCAACAGGTTCCTTGGCGGTTGATGCTACCGTGCATAATAGTGTTTTTACACATTCACTATATACGGCCCAAAAAACAAAAGACGCCATTGTAGATCGGTATAGGGACAGTTCAGGTGAACGACCGAATGTAGATTTACGCTTTCCTGATTTGAAAATCAATGTCCATATAGACCGTCAGTACTGCACCATTTCTTTAGATACCTCAGGTGAATCACTGCACAAACGCGGGTATAAAACTGCTACCAATATTGCTCCGATTAATGAAGTCCTAGCGGCTGGTTTAATTATTTTGAGCGGTTGGGATGGACAAACCGATTTTATGGATCCGATGTGCGGTAGTGGCACTATTTTAGCCGAAGCTGCTATGATTGCTTGTAACATTCCACCAAATTTAATGCGAAAAGAATTTGGTTTTGAACGTTGGCAAGATTGGGATGTGGAGTTATTCGAAAAAATTGAAGAATCCTTATTAGGAAAGACGCGCGATTTCCACCATAAAATTATTGGTTACGATAAATCACCTTCAGCGATAGTTAAAGCCAAAGAAAATATTAAAAATGCCCATTTAGAGGAATTTGTTCATATTCAGCATGAAGATTTTTTTAAAACCCAAAAAGCAGGAAATGACAAGTTGCACATGGTGTTTAATCCCCCTTATGGCGAGCGTTTAGAGAATTTAAATGTTGAAGAATTCTACGGAAATATCGGCTCAACGTTAAAGCATGGGTATCCAAATACCAATGCTTGGCTGATTACTTCTAATCTTGAAGCCTTAAAGGCGGTTGGCTTGCGGCCGTCGCGCAAAATAAAGGTCTTTAACGCGAAACTTGAAGCACGCCTGGTAAAGTACGAAATGTACGAAGGTAGTAAGAAGGCAAAAAAACAATAGTTAGTATTCTAAAGCTTCAAGCTTTAAATTGTAATCATACTGTAAATCTTCATGTAGAACGCTAATTTTTTTCTTTATGGAACTAATTTGTCGCTCGTAAAGATTACTCAAAGTATTATTTTTGTGAATAGAAGGTTTTAAATCGTATAAGCATTCGCAAAAATAGAGTAGTAGCTCTACTTCGGTGGATTTTTGTAACGAATACCGACTGTAAACTCGGATTTCTCGCAGTATTTTTCTAATTGTTTTCTTCATGAAGAAATAGCTGTTTGTATTGATGCCTTCAAACAAATGATCTAGACTAAGTTTTACACTAGCTATATATGCGTCTTCATCATGAGCTTCAAAAAGTAAATAGGTAAGTAGGGCTTTGTTCTCTTTTTTGAATTTTCCCAAACGCAAACACAGTTCTAAAAGCTCTTCTTTGGGTAAGTGCCTGAGTTCTTTTTTAATAGTGACTATAGATGCTATTTTCATGCAAAAGATTTAAGGCTTTTAAAACCCATTTGTTCAGGCAATTGTCTTACCGAGACGTTGTAAGGGTTAGGGTTTTGCATGCATTTTTTTTAAATTAAGTGTATCTTCTTTTTTCCATTTGTCTTTCACATCTAATTGCATATATCTTTTTAAGAAAGCGTAGAGTTCTTTTGAGGATGCCGTCAATAACAAATCACCGTCAAAACCCACATTTTCATGCTTTAAACGAATTTTACGAGCATCAAAAAGGTCCGTTATGTGTTTTTCACTTAACCAAGAAAACATAACATTAGCATCAGATCTTAGGTCTAGTTTAGCCACAGAATGAGTCTTTAAAAGATGTGCTGCAGCCAAACTATTTATCTGATCAGCACCAATTTCTAGAGGTATAAAATCTAAAAAGAACTGAGTGTCTATTTTAAATGGCATAGCGATGAAACTTGCTTCTTTATCCTTTTTAATATAGGTTAGGTAATACCCTTTTTTATAGTTGTCATAAGCTCGCATGTCTTCTTTAGAAAGTTCAGTTCCTTCCTCTTGATCCTGTTCAAATTTATCTTTTATGGATTCAACAGTCCATTCGCCTTTGTTATCGTCTACCCAATTTCCAAGTAGTTTATCATTGAAGCTAAGGCTTTCAATAGTGTAAAACGGACTAAGTGATTTAATAATACACGAATTAAAGAGAAAAACGGTTAAAACCAAAAGGACTACTCTAGTTTTCATAAAAATAAGTTTTAAAGGGTATGGCTAAAGGCTTTTTTTTGATTGTTGTGTGCCTTAAATTTATCATATACTATACTACTCACTAAAAACACATCAGATTATTTAAAATTTATCTCCTAAAGTATTTTACTCTATTCATTAAATATAACTTTAGCATTTTCAAAAAAGAAACTTTAAAAACCATCACATCAGCAATGGTTTTTAGATTTCTAAATGCTATACGACATTTATCTTAACCTCGGAAAATCCGCTGGACTCACCTCGTGCATCATCGCATAAACCGCTTCAAAAATATCTTCAACAGACGGTTTCGAAAAATAATCTCCATCGGTGCCATAAGCTGGTCGGTGTGGTTTTGCAGCTAAAGTTTTTGGCGCACTATCTAAATATTGAAAGGCGTTTTGCGTGTTTAATATTTCGTTCAAAATATAAGCAGATGCACCACCTTTTATATCTTCATCTATGACAATAACCCGGCTTGTTTTGGCAATGCTCTTTACGATATCATGGTTGATGTCAAAAGGTAATAAGGATTGTATATCTATAATTTCGGCATCTATACCAACTTCTTGCAGCTCTTTTGCTGCTTGCTCTACCAACCGCAAGGTTGAGCCATAAGAAACTAAAGTAATATCGTCCCCTTCTCGTATGGTCTCTACAACGCCCAAAGGTGTTTTAAATTCTCCAATATTAGTCGGTAATTTTTCTTTAAGTCTATAGCCGTTTAAACATTCTACGATAAAAGCGGGTTCATCGCTTTCTAATAAAGTGTTATAAAATCCTGCGGCTTTAGTCATGTTTCTTGGTACCAAAACATGAATTCCTCTTATAAGGTTTAAAATCCCACCCATTTGAGATCCAGAGTGCCAGATTCCTTCTAAGCGATGACCACGTGTTCTTACAATAAGCGGTGCTTTTTGCCGGCCTTTAGTTCTGTATTGTACGGTTGCTAAATCGTCGCTCATTATCTGAAGCGCATACATCACATAATCTAAATACTGAATTTCGGCAATTGGGCGCAAACCTCGCATGGCCATACCGATTCCTTGTCCGATAATGGTCGCTTCCCTAATACCTGTATCAGAAACTCTCAGCGCACCATATTTTTCTTGCAAGCCTTCTAATCCTTGGTTAACATCGCCAATATAACCTGCATCTTCACCAAATATTAAAGCTTCAGGATATCTGTTAAGAAGTGCATCAAAGTTCTCTCTTAATATGATACGTCCGTCAACATCTTTGGAATTATCATCGTAAGTTGGTAAAACTTCCTTTTGATTTAAAGCATTGAGATCTGAGGCGCTATGTAAATGCGAACTATATTTAGGTTGTACGCTCTTAATGTAGTTGTTAATCCATTGCTGAAGTTGTATTTTTTCTGAGGTGTTCTCAGTGACAACATAGCGCAAGGCTTTTCTTGTAGCTGAAAGAATATCTCTCCTTAAAGGATCATCTAAATCCGTTAAATTTTGTCTTAATTTTTTTATAAATATGCCATTTGGGCTTGTTGAAGCTAAAGCATCTAATAAATGTAAAGCTTCATTACATTCTTCTGAAATTGGTTTGATAAAAGACGCCCAAGCCGCTTTCTTCCCCTCTCTCACGTCTTTTTTAATGCTGCGTTCTATATCCGTTAATTCTTCATCGGTAGCAATATTATTAGTAATCATCCATTTTCTCAACTGGGCATTACAATCGTACTCAACTTCCCAAGCCAAACGGTCTTGGTCTTTGTAACGCTCATGCGAACCCGATGTAGAATGCCCTTGTGGTTGGGTTAATTCCAGAACATGAATCATTACAGGCACATGCTCTTTTCTTGAAATCTGAGCAGCACGTTGATAAGTATCTATTAATTCAGGATAATTCCAACCATTCACCCTAAAAATTTCGTAACCTTTCTCTTTAGAATTGCGTTGAAAGCCTTTTAATATTTCTGAAATATTTTCCTTTGTAGTTTGATGTTTTGCATGTACGGAAATACCATATTCATCATCCCATATACTTATCACCATAGGAACCTGCAATACTCCAGCGGCATTGATGGTTTCAAAGAATAAACCTTCACTGGTACTGGCATTTCCAATTGTGCCCCAAGCGATTTCATTTCCTTTAACTGAAAAGTTGGTAGTGTCAATGTCTTTTACATTTCTGTAAATTTTAGAGGCTTGCGCTAAACCAAGTAATCGTGGCATCTGTCCTGCAGTAGGGGAGATATCTGCACTAGAATTTTTTTGTTCTGTAAGGTTTTTCCAATGACCTTTATCATCTAAGCTGTGCGTAGAAAAGTGCCCGCCCATTTGCCGACCTGCAGACATGGGTTCTTCTTTTAAATCCGTATTGGCATACAAACCCGCAAAAAATTGCTCAATGGTTAATTCTCCAATCGCCATCATAAAGGTTTGGTCTCTGTAGTAACCCGATCTAAAATCGCCATTTTCAAAAGCTTTCGCCCATGCGATTTGTGGCACTTCCTTACCGTCTCCAAAAATTCCAAACTTCGCCTTACCTGTTAAAACTTCTCTACGACCTGATAAACTACATTCA
This sequence comes from uncultured Flavobacteriaceae bacterium, assembly GCA_964388865.1. GTDB lineage: Bacteria > Bacteroidota > Bacteroidia > Flavobacteriales > Flavobacteriaceae > Winogradskyella. Next base: position 2,264 of record CAYMDB010000051.1, on the reverse strand, counting down.
CGACTCGTAACGGCTAATTTGTAATCATTTAAAACTTCAGCTTTAAAGTCGTCAAAGGTAATTTCTGTTTTTGTATTTGGGTCTAGCTTCATAAAGTTTTTTTAAAGTCAGTCAAAAGTACGGTTTTTTGAAATTTTATGCAACCATCAAAAATGTTACGTTTTTGAATTATTTTCAATACTATGTGTAATCGCTAACCTTTTTTTCAATAAAAGTCAAAAAATTAACTTTCAGATAAGAATTTGCTAATACCATTTTCTTCTAAAAAGCCCCAAGAGTACCTGAGGGTCTACGGTAAACATAAATCGGATACTTTGATTATAATTGGGCTGCCCAATCTCCCAACCCAGACTTGAATATATCGGGAAGTAAATTTCAAAATAATCTTCAACCAAATTAAGTCTTATACCAGAGTCATAAACAAACTTAGCGGGGTTAAATTTATTTTTAACTAAGCCTATATCTCCATAAACTTGAATATACCGCCAAATTGAAGTAGTAACATTCGCGGTGGTCATCCACTGATTTGCAAAAGGGGTTTCTAATTTCGATTTAAAGCCACCTTCTGCAATAATAATTTGTTGACTAAATAAACCTGCGGCCTCAGAACGTCCTAAATAATTTAATTCGAATAAATAATCGGTAGGTCTATCGAGTGCAAAACTAAAAAAGTCTGATTCTGGATTTGAATTGTTTTCTAAAAAGACTCCTGCAAACAACCTGAAATTAACATTTTGGTTGCCTTTGGTAAGTCTTCTAAATTCGTAATTTAAAGAGAGTTTACTAAACTGATCAGCAATTTGGAAATCGGTATTAAAGCTAGAAAAATTAATAACGCCAGGATCGTGATGTGTGTATTTCAAATTAAAAATCCCATAATCAGGTTCATCAACGATGACAGTGGCCTCAGCTCCGATATCCCGCTTTATGCTTAGATACCTTGCAGAGATCTGATCTAGTTTATCTGCTCTAAAGTCTTTGTCATTTCTAAAGGTGAAAGAAACAGAAGGTCTTATACGTGTAAAAAATGCATCTTCCGCAAAAGCTTGGTAACCGGCAGAGATACCATAAGTGATATCAAAAAGGTTTTGATTTTCTAAGTTATGTGAAAAATACACGGAGGTAGAACCGGTTATGGTATTCGATTTTGTGGCGTATTGAGGAGATATTTTATAATTTAAGCGTTTTCTTAAAATTGTTTTATTGTAAACCTTAGCCCCAATGGTGAGGCCGTCGTAAATGTTTTTAAATTCAACTAGAGGCATAAAGAAGGCCTGATTGTAATAAGGATCTTCTACATCTTTAAACAATCTAAATTGAAGCGGTTTATTGTTGAAAAATGAACTATTAACGGCCTTGTAGTTGTCTCGTTGATTATATTCAGGAATCACATTATCGTAATCTAAACTAAATTTATCGGTGTCGTCTTTTGGTAATACAACTGTTTTGGTATCTTTTATATCCTCAATCCAAAGCTTTCCTACTACGGAATCATTTTTTATATTGAACAGAGAAACAGGCATAGCGTTGTTTCTTTTGTTTTTGATGGTAACGAAAATAGAATCCTCGGTTGTTTCGATTGATTTTATTTTAAAATCTATTTTTTTTCTGGTTTGAATGTAATCTGTAAAAAACCAATTGATGTTTTTAGAAGTTTTTGAGCGTATAAAAGATTCAAAATCAGATAGATTAATCTGTTTGAGTTGGTTAAGCGTTAAGAATTCTGTAAAGCTATTTGATAAATTGACGTCTTCTGTAAACTCATCTAAATAGTTTAAGCCCACACCAGCTTTATAGGTTCCGGCGATGTTGGCATTGAATTTTATTAAAGAATCTTTTGAAGTGGACAAGGGCTGATCTCGATTTTTTCTCGCAATTTCCATAGAATACAAAAAATACTGAAAATTGAAATCTAAGTCTGCTGCATGAAACGATTTAATACCCCAAATGTTAGCTAAATTTCCCAAAAGCTTCATATCGGGATAATGTTCTTCAACATATTTCATAAGAAAATAAATTTGAAGCCCTTCACTTAACCAATATTCTTTCCTTGGATTGAGCAATAAGATATTGTCTAAATATTTTTTTAGTGCGGTTTTAAGAAGTTTTAATTCATATTGAAACTGATCTGGAAACGGACTTAAAAAATCAGGTAATTGGTTTAAACCGTAAAGCGGATTTTTGTTGTAATCAATTTCTGAAACCAAAAGTTGCCGATGCGGATAATTGCCTAGATGCTGTGTGAGAAAACGTGTGATTTTATC
>CAYMDB010000050.1:0-12095 GCA_964388865.1 uncultured Flavobacteriaceae bacterium | reverse complement strand
CTGAGATCGCTGCGACATTAGCATTTTCAGCAACTCAGAATAATGACAAAATAGGCTTGATTTTATTTTCAGATGAAATCGAACTTTACATACCGCCTAAAAAAGGGCGTTCGCATGTCTTGCGAATTATTAGAGAACTTTTAGAATTTCAACCTAAAAGTAAAAACACCAATGTGGCGGAGGCTTTTAAGTTTTTATCAAGCGTCATGAAAAAGAAAGCTATCGTTTTTGTGCTTTCCGATTTTATTGCAGACGATTATAAACAGAATTTAAAAATAGCAGCAGGCCGGCACGATATCACAGGAATTAGAGTTTACGATATGCACGAGGAAACGATTCCGAATCTCGGAATGGTGCAAATGGAAGATGAAGAAACAGGCGAGCTATTATTAGTAAATACAGCATCTAAAAAAGTACGACAAAACTATAATAACTTTTACAGAACCAAAGTGAACTATTTTAAGGATAGTTTTACAAAATCTGGTGCCGGTACCATTGATTGTAGAGTTGATGAAAGTTATGTGAGAAAGTTGTTAGGCTATTTTAAACGAAGAGGATAACAAGGTCTAAAGTGAAAAAAGAATAGTTTTAGTGCGGAGATATATATGAACAAGATATTTTTAAAAGAAATCGATTATAAACACAAGACCTTAAGTTGTTTAAGGTCGTGTAAGGCAAGATTTAGGCTTCAGGTCCTAGCATTGCTCTTTATTCTGTTTTCTTTAAATATTTCAGCTCAAGTAAAAACCGAAGTTGATACGACGACCATTAAAATCGGTGAGCAGATTAGCTATAAAATTAAAGTCGAAGCAGATTCAACGGCACTCGTTGTTTTTCCGGAAGGACAAACCTTTGTGCCTCTAGAAAACGTGGAGGCTTTAGATATTGATACTACAAAAAAAGACGCTAAGTTTTTATTGTCAAGAATTTATAAACTCACGCAATTCGATTCTGGCAGTTATACCATTCCAAGGCAAAAAGTTATAATTGGTGAACAGCCTTTTTTCACAGATTCTTTAAAAGTTGAGGTAAACACTATTGAGGTAGATACGACTAAGCAGAAACTTTACGACATTAAACCCATCATAGAAGTTGAAGCTAGTAAAAGTAAGTGGTGGATGTGGGTTTTAGGAATTTTACTAATCTTAGGCATAATTGCATTTTTACTGTATTGGTTTATTTGGAGAAAAAAACCACTAACTGCTGAGGAAGAAATCGCCTTATTACCACCTTATGATCGTGCAAAATTAGCACTTAAAAAATTAGATGAAAGCCAGTATCTAATTCGGTCTGAAGTCAAAGATTATTATTCAGAATTGAGTTTTATCATTAGAAAATATCTCGATGAAAAAGTTTACGATCGCGCTTTAGAAAGTACCACGGATGAACTTATTAATAGGTTGAACTTATTAAAGGACGGCAATCAGATTCCTTTGTCTAAAGACACCATTAAAAATCTTGAATCTATTTTAAAACGTGCCGACTTGGTGAAATTTGCAAAATCTGCTCCAGACACGGCTCTAGCCGAAATGGATAAGACCACCATAGACAAAGAAATAGATCATGTAAAAGAGAGTTTACCTGAACCAACAGAGGAAGAAAAGCTTTTAGACAAACAATATAAAGAAGAACAAGAGCGCAAAAAGAAGCGCAGAAAAATCAGTCTTACAATTGTCGTTGCCCTGCTCTTAATTATAGCCACTTTTGTTGGCTTTGGGATGAAATATGGTTTTACTTATGTAAAAGACACTATTATTGGGCATGAGAGCAAAGAATTATTAGAAGGAGACTGGGTTAAAAGCGCTTACGGTTTTCCACCGATTTGGATAGAAACACCAGAAGTTTTAAAACGCCAAGACATTGAAATCCCTGAGGAATTAAAGACTAAAGTTAGCACAATAGCCTTTAGATATTTGTCTGCGAAAGCCGGTATAGATATTCAAGTAAGCACCACAAATTTTAAACCTGAACCGTCGCAACAAGGTCAGCTACAACCAATGAGTGATGAGGCTAAAACACAAGACCTGTTTCAGGCGTCAGAAGCGTATTTAAAAAAATTAGAATCTGATGGGGCTACAGATATTACCGTAAAACGAGAGCAATTTATGACACCAAATAATGCCGAAGGCTTAAAAACGTTTGGCACCATGAATATTGCGATTAATGAACCTAACTATAAACCTGCAAAGTACATACTGCTTTTATTTAGGGCAGAAAATGTAAGACAGCAGATTATTTTACAGTGGAGAGGTGACGATACTTACTCCGAGGATATCGTAAAACGTATCACAGATTCTATAGAGTTAAAACCTGAAGAAGCCGAAGAAGAAAAATAATGTTTGAGAGTATAGAGTTTTTAAATAAAGAATTTTTTTGGTTGTTGTTGGCCTTGCCAATAGCACTAATCTGGTATGTCTTTAAGCATCAGCAACAGACGGCTGAGTTAAAAATTTCGAGTATTAAAGGCTTTAAGCGTTCAACATCATTTTGGACAAAGTTTAGACATGTGCTTTTTGCTTTACGCTTAATTGCTTTAGGTCTATTAATAACTGCTTTGGCAAGACCGAGAACCGTTGATGTTTCTACAAAAACAAAAACAACTCGTGGAATAGATATTGTTATGGCTATTGATGTTTCGGCGAGTATGCTGGCAAAAGATTTAAGGCCAAACAGGTTAGAAGCTTTAAAAGAAGTTGCAGCCGATTTTATAAACGGCCGACCAAACGACCGTATTGGTTTGGTGGAATATGCTGGTGAAGCCTATACCAAAACCCCAATAACCAGCGATAAATCTATTGTATTACGATCGCTGAGAGATATTAAATACAATACAATTATAGAAAGTGGTACGGCCATTGGTATGGGTTTGGCAACATCTGTAAATCGTTTAAAAGATAGTAGAGCTAAAAGTAAAGTCATTATTTTGTTAACAGATGGTGTAAATAATTCCGGATTTATAGATCCAAAAATTGCCAGTGAATTAGCCGTAGAATACGGTATTAAAACCTACACCATTGGTCTGGGAACGAACGGAATGGCGTTGTCGCCCGTAGCCATTAATCCCAACGGAACGTTTAGATATGGGCGTCAGCAGGTTGAAATTGATGAAGATTTGCTCAAAGAAATTGCTAATGTTACAGGTGGTAAATATTTTAGAGCCACTAATAACGACAAGCTTGCGGAGATTTACGAGGAAATTAATAAGTTAGAAAAAACCGAAGTTCAAGAAAAGAAATACTATAATTACGAAGAAAAATACAGACCCTTGGTGCTTTTAGCCGGACTCTTATTATTCATAGAACTCATATTACGAAACACAATATTTAGAAGCTTTGTTTAGACTTGATGAAAAAATATGGTTTTGGACATTATTGGTTATACCAGTAATCATTTTGTTGTTTCTACTGCTTCAAGTATGGAGACGCTCTGTGCAGAAAAAGTTTGCAGACTATAAGTTGTTGCAGCGCTTAAGTCCTAATCAGTCTTTATTCAAAAGTATATTAAAAGTGTTGGTGCTCTGTGGAGCTTTTGCTTGTTTATCGCTGGCATTGGTCAATCCTAAAATTGGCACAAAACTTGAAACCGTAAGAAGTCAGGGTGTAGATATTGTTTTTGCAGTTGACGTCTCAAAAAGTATGTTAGCAGAAGATATTGCACCAAACCGTTTAGAAAAATCTAAGCAGTTAGTCACGCAAATCATTAATAGCCTAGTAAGCGACCGTGTTGGTATTATTGCCTATGCAGGAAAAGCGTTTCCGCAATTACCAATCACAACAGATTATGCTTCCGCAAAAATGTTTTTGCAAAATATGAATACGGACATGTTGTCTTCTCAAGGTACGGCAATAAGTGAAGCCATTCAGCTAGCAAAAACCTATTATGATAACGAAGAGCAAACCAACAGAGTGCTCATTATTATTTCAGATGGTGAAGATCACGGTGGTGATATAGCCGATGTTGCCGAAGAAGCCAATGACCAGGGGATCAGAATTTTCACCGTTGGGGTTGGTGATGCCAAAGGCGGTCCTATACCGATAAAACGAAATGGGGTGGTCTTAAATTATAAGAAAGATAATAATGGCGAAACCGTAATTACTCGGCTAGATGAAAGCACATTAAAGAAAATAGCAGAGGAAACCGACGGTAAATATATCAATGGGAAAAATACAACTGAAGTCGTGGACACGCTAAAAGAGGAGCTTGGAAAAATGGATAAGGCCGAATTTGAGTCGAAGCAAATATCAGATTTTAAGGATCAATTTCAATGGTTTTTGGGAATAGGGATTTTACTCTTATTTATCGATATCTTTTTTCTTGAAAGAAAGACCGCCTGGTTAAAGAGGCTCAATCTATTCAATGAGAACTTTTAACTTTTAGATTTTCTTTAACGCGAAGTCATAAAAGGGTTTACTAATTTTAGACGAATGTGGATTCAAACAAAAAATTATAAAATGAGATTGTATTTATTATGTATTACATTGTTAGCTACGTTTTCAGGATTTGCTCAAGATCTTGATAAGGACCAGTTAAAAGCAGAAAAAAAAGCAATGGATCTTGTTTACAAAGCCAATGAATTTGCAAATCAAGATAATTATGCAGAGGCTGAAATGGAATACAGAAGAGCCATTTCAAAAGCACCGAATAAAGCAGTTGGGGCCTATAATCTAGCTAATTCTTACTACAAGAAAGGAAGTTTTGAGGAGGCCTTATTTAGAGGTCAAGAAGCAGCTAAACATGCCTCGACTAAGGACGAAAAACACAGAGCCTACCATAATATCGGTAATATTTTAATGCAAAACAAAAAGTGCAAAGAAGCTGTAGAAGCTTTTAAAATGGCACTCAGAAATGATCCTAAGGACGACGAAACACGTTATAATTATGCCTTGGCTAAAGACTGTGCAGACCAACAAAAAGACGGTGGAGGAGAGGAAGATAAAAAGGACGACAACAAAGACCAAGAAGAAGATAAACAAGACGAACAAAAAAAGCAAGACGATACTAAAAAAGACGAAGGCGATCAAGACAAGAAAAAAGGTGATAAAGAGGAAGACGAGGATGGTAAGCCTAAAAACGATAAAAAGGACGACGGCAAAGGAAAGGATGATCAAAAAAATCCGGATGAAAAACAAAAACCTAAGCCTGGACAAATGTCGCCACAGCAGATAAAGAATATTTTAGAAGCGATGCAAAATCAAGAACAGAAAGTTCAAGAGAAAATGAATGCCGAAAAGCAAAAGGGTGCCAAGGTAAAAACCGAAAAGGACTGGTAGAGTGATTTACGCATTACGATTTTTGATGTGCGATTTAAAAGAATCAAATGCATAAAAACTAAGAAGAGAAAGAAGTCCCAAGTTCTAAAATGACAATGAAACGAATCAAAAATAGAGCCATAATATTTCTTTTTTTCGCTACAACTATAGCTTCAGCCCAAGTAAAATTTGAAGCTAAAGTGAGTAAGAATAAATTGGGTGTAAACGAACGTCTTCGTATTGATTTTGAAATGAACAAAGATGGAGACAATTTTGTACCTCCAAGCTTTCAAGATTTTACGGTAGTTGGTGGCCCCAATACATCGGTTAGTAATTCTTGGAGCAATGGTAAACGTTCTTTTGCCAAAACCTATAGTTATTTTTTAGCACCAAAAAAGCGTGGTAATTTCACCATAAAACAAGCGACTATTGAGATAGACGGCCAAACATACAAAACATTTCCCGTCACCATAAATGTTACAGCTGCTGTAGATCAACCAAATGCGCCACCGAAGGCTTCTGATCTTGCTTCAGAAAAAATTCATTTAGTAGCTGAGGTTTCAAAAGCAAATCCTTATCTCAATGAGGCCATAACCGTGGTCTACAAACTCTATGTTGCCGTTGAAATTGGTGTGGATAGTTGGCGAGAAAAAGACAGTCCCAGATTCAATGATTTTTGGAGTCAGAATATAGAAATTAAAGGATTTAATGTTGAAAATGGCGAATATCAGGGAGAAGAATACCGGTATGTGGTACTGCGGAAAACGGTTTTGTATCCGCAAAAAACAGGAAAATTAAAGTTAGAGCCGTTGGTCTTAGATTTAACCGTTGAGGTTCCTAATGGTAAATTTGATATTTTTGGAAGACGGCTAGTGACTAAAGTTCCGAGAACGGTAACGGCAGGGAACAGAATCATAGATGTTAAACCTTTGCCAGAGGAAGGCAAACCATCAGATTTTAAGGGAGCCGTTGGTGATTTCTCGTTTAATGTTACAACGTCAAAAGATCAGTTGAACGCTTCTGAATCCCTTCAAGCGAAAATTGAAGTTTCAGGAAAAGGCAACCTAAAATTGTTTGAATTACCAAAATTAAATGTGCCGAGTTCCTTAGAAGTGTACGAACCTGAACATCTAGAAAATGTAAGCACTAATCTTAGTGGCATGCAAGGTAAAATTTCAGATACCTACACCATTGTGCCGCAATTCAAAGGAAAATATCCAATACCAACAATTTCTTTTTCCTATTTCGATTTAAAAACAGAACGTTACAAGCGTATCACTTCAGACGATATAATTATTGATGTTTTAGAAGGACCAATGGCTTCCGTTGCAAATGCTAACGAAAACCCGATTTCTTCAAACGATAAGCAAACTGTAAAACCAAACACATCGACTTTCGCATTTATAAAAACAGCCACGACCTGGTCTGATATTAAACTTAGCCCATTTTTTGATTCAACATTGTTTTGGTTACTCTTGTTACTGCCATTTTTAGCTATCCCGATAGCGATTTTAATAAGAAACAGAAAAGATAAGCACAATGCAGATTGGCAAGGGAAGCGTATGAGAAAAGCCGACCGCTTAGCTAAAAAGTATTTGGGTGCTGCAAAGAAGGCTCTAGGACAAAAAGAGGCGTTTTATATAGCTTTAGAAAAAGCGTTACACAATTATTTAAAAGCAAAACTCAATATAGAAACGAGTGATTTTAATAAAGAAAAAATTGATACTATATTAAAAGAAAGACAGGTAGAAGCCGGAGTGGTTTCAGGTTTTATTTCCATTTTAGAGAATTGCGAATTGGCGCGGTACACCCCAATTACGCAAGTGACGATGAAGAATGACTACGATAAGGCGGCCCAAACCATTTCATTCATAGATAAGCAGTTAAGATAAGATGAAAGCAATTACGAGTTTACTGTTATGTTGTTTTAGTGTTTTCGGATTCGCCCAGAACAATCAACGCTTTGAGGAAGCCAATGCGCTGTATAACGATGGTAAATTTGCAGAAGCAATTGATATATATGAATCTATTTTAGAGACTGATGTGCATTCTGCGGAGTTGTACTTTAATTTGGGTAATGCCAACTATAAGCTCAATAACATTGCACCGAGCATTTACTACTATGAAAAAGCACTGCAACTGAGTCCTAATGATAAAGACATAAATAACAATTTAGCTTTTGCACAAAAGATGACGATTGATGCTATTGAGAAAGTGCCAGAGGTTGGGTTTTCTAGAATCTTCAAAAATATTATAAACACTTTTAATACAGATACTTGGGCGAAAATCGCCGTAAGTGCTGTGCTTATTTTTGTGATGTTATTTTTGATGTATCATTTCTCCTACAGCACCTCAAGGAAACGGGTAGCCTTTGTAATAAGCGTGTTTAGTTTACTCGTGGCATGCATTTCTGTAGCCATGGCATTTCAGAAAGAACGATTAGTTAAAGCCGATAATCCTGCAATAATTTTTGCACAAGAAAGCAGGGTGAAATTAGACCCAAATCAAACGAGTGAAGAAATTTTCCGACTTCATGAGGGTACGAAAGTTCAGGTTTTAGAGACTTATGGCAATTGGAAGAACATTCAAATTTCCGATAAATCTAAAGGCTGGATTCCGTCAAAGGATCTCAAAATGCTGAAAGATTTGTGATAGTTTTTTGTGTTTGATAAAGGCATAATGTTATATTTGAAGCTTATGCTTGTCAATTCAAAACTAAATATAGCTATTTTTTTTACCATAATTTTTGTGGGACTTATTTCTGCGCCAACAATTATTCTAGCTTTTGACAATAGTGTTGACGTGTCTAGCTTTTATAGTATTAATGAAGAGGAAGAACATCATCATGTAAAATTGGTGTTTGAAAATTCTATTGAAGTGGTCAATGCACTCGTTCTTTTGAGGCTGTCTACTCAAAGTATTGGATACCCTTTTAAGACCTATTCAAAACCACATCTTAATTTAAGATTACCACCTCCCCAATCCATGTCATGATTTTTAAATAATTGAACAAACTTTTGTTCAAAAAAAATTATTGAAAATTGGCTATTGCATTAGTGCTTTGGCTACAAATGAATTTAGTTATGTTTAAAACTTTAAAAAACGACTTGCCAGCGAGTGTTGTCGTATTCTTCGTCGCTTTACCTCTATGTCTTGGTATTGCATTAGCTAGTGGTGCTCCACTGTTTTCTGGATTAATTTCAGGAATTGTTGGGGGCATTGTTGTAGGCGCCTTAAGCGGATCTAAAGTTGGGGTTAGTGGGCCTGGGGCAGGTTTAACTGCTATTGTGTTAACTGCTATTGGAACTTTGGGTGGTTATGAGAATTTTTTAGTGGCTGTTGTTTTAGGCGGGATTATTCAGCTACTTTTTGGGGTGTTAAAAGCAGGAGTAATAGGTTATTATTTCCCCTCTTCAGTAATAAAAGGAATGCTCACCGGAATTGGTATTATAATTATTTTAAAGCAAATACCTCATTTTTTTGGGTATGATGCTGAGCCCGAGGGCGCCGATAGTTTTATTGAAAGTTCTGGTGAAAACACCTTTTCTGCAATCCTTAATATTGTCGATAACATTGCCATCGGTTCTACGGTTGTTGGTGTAATTTCACTAGCAATTTTGTTACTTTGGAGTAATGTTTTAGTAAAGAAAAGTAAGATTTTTGAAATTATTCAAGGACCTTTAGTGGCGGTTGCGATTGGTATTATTTTTTATATCATAACGCCATCAAATGATAGCTTAGCAATTACAGCTGCACATTTGGTAAGCGTTCCTGTGCCAGAAGGGATTGATTCTTTTATAGGACAATTTAGTTTTCCTAATTTTTCCTCCATATCAAATCCAGAAATATGGATTGTTGCTTTTACAATCGCTTTAGTGGCAAGTTTAGAAACCTTATTAAGCGTTGAGGCAACAGATAAATTAGATCCGCATAAAAATGTAACACCAACCAACCGCGAGTTGCTCGCGCAGGGTACAGGAAATATTATTTCGGGTTTAATAGGTGGCTTGCCAATAACACAAGTAATTGTGCGTAGTTCTGCTAATATTCAGTCTGGAGGGAGAAGTAAAATGTCTACAATTATGCACGGGTTTTTATTATTGATTTCAGTGATTTTGATACCGCGATTATTAAATATGATTCCGCTCTCAGTTTTAGCGGCCATATTATTTGTTGTGGGTTACAAACTTGCAAAACCCTCGCTATTTAAAACTATGTATGACCTAGGTTGGAAACAATCTGTTCCGTTTTTTGTCACTATAGTCGGTATTGTGTTTACAGATTTACTCGTTGGAATTGGTTTAGGACTTGGAGTTGGTATTATTGTTATTTTAATTAAGAGTTATCAAAATTCTCATTTTTTACATATTGAAGACAAAAGTAATGGTAAACACAAGATAAAAATGACTTTTGCTGAGGAAGTCACTTTCTTTAATAAAGGGGCTATTTTAAAAGAATTAGACAGTTTACCGAGAGAAACATATCTCGAGTTAGATGTTAGTAAAACAAGATATCTAGATAATGATATTATAGAAATTTTAGAAGATTTTGCCTTGAAAGCAAAGGAACGAAATATTGATATAAAGCTAATTTCAAACCGGGGTATTGTTGAAAATCCCGCTAGCTTTGTTGAGTTTTTCAAATCTAGACCAAAAACAGCCTAATCAAAACACTATGGAACATAAAAGATACAAAATAGTAGTGTTTTCAGATTTAAAAGAAGGAACAAAAAGTGCTGTTTTAAACGCGCTAAGCTTATCCAAAATTGTCAATGCAGATCTTGAGTTTTTCCATATAAGAAAGCCTAAAGATGTCATTGAGAGCGAAAGTCAATTATCTGCAATGCGCACTATAAATGCCAAGCATATGGTCTTAGAGAAGAAAATAAAACAAAAAATAACCAAAGACATATTTTAAACAAAATAGCATAATAATAAAGCTCTTGATGTATTAATATCAGCCAAAAAACAAAAATTAACTAACATGAAAGCACATACGAGAGAGACACAATTAACAATGACACCAGATAAAGCTCTGCAATTTTTAATTGAGGGAAACGGGCGGTTTCAAAATAACTTAAAAGCCAATCGGAATTTATTAGAACAAGTGAATGATACCAGCGATGGCCAATTTCCGTTTGCAACTATTTTGAGCTGTATAGATTCTAGAGTATCTGCCGAGTTGGTTTTTGATCAAGGACTTGGTGATATATTCAGTGTTAGAATTGCCGGTAATTTTGTAAACGAAGATATTTTAGGAAGTATGGAGTTTGGCTGCAAATTGGCAGGGACAAAGCTCATTGTTGTCTTAGGTCATACCAGTTGCGGTGCTATAAAAGGTGCCTGCGATCATGCTGAAATGGGAAATCTCACCAAATTAATAGAAAAAATCACTCCAGCAGTTAACGCAGTATCCGAGCCAGCAGATGAAAGCTTAAGAACGTCAAAAAATTTAGATTTTGTCGATGAGGTTTCAAAAAAAAACGTGTCGTTAACTATTCAAAGAATTCACAAGGAAAGCCCAATATTGCACGAGATGGAATTAAACGGTGAGATTAAAATCATTGGAGCCATGTATGATATTAATTCTGGTAAAGTAGATTTTTATTAAGATATGTGATGATTACCTCATGAAAATCAGAGAAAAACCATAAATTTTAGTATTGCATCAGCATTTTTATTAGTGTTGCGTATTTATAGGTAAAGTCGAAAGCTTATTTTTGAAAAACAAATAGAACAGCAAAGCCATATGAACATAGATCACGTTTTTGAGAACAATGAAAAATGGATAAAAACCAAATTAAGTGATGATCCTAATTATTTTGAAGAGTTAGGAAAAGGACAAAATCCGGAATTGCTGTACATCGGTTGTTCCGATAGTAGAGTCACAGCTGAGGATTTAATGGGACTAGGGCCAGGGGATGTATTTGTACATCGCAATATTGCGAATATGGTTTCGGGTATTGATTTAAATACAATGTCTGTGGTAGACTACGCGGTAACACATCTTAAAGTGAATCACGTGGTGGTATGTGGGCATTATGCTTGCGGTGGAGTAAAAGCCGCCATGCAGTCAGCAGATCTCGGTATATTAAATGGATGGTTGCGTAATATTAGAGATGTTTATAGAATACATCACGACGAGTTAAATGCGATTAACGACGAAGACGTTAAGTACGACCGCTTAGTAGAACTCAATGTAAAAGAGCAATGTGTTAATCTAATTAAAACGGCATCAGTTCAAAAGGCATACAGAGAAAGAGGATTAAAAGTATACGGATGGGTTTTTGATGTGCATACCGGAAGACTTATCGATTTAAAAATAGACTTTGTCAAGTACCTTAAAGATATTATGGAAATTTATCATTTAGATTGAGTTTAAAAACAATTAAACTTTATTTTTTAGACCTCTTCTTCAATAAGATCTTTTCCGCTCTTAATCAGATCGGGTAAAATGAGATTTGCTAAAGATTTCACAGGTTGGTAAAGTCTACTCTCTTCTAAATCGTCTTCCTCTAAAAACGGAAGTGTTTGGTTAAGATTAGAAAAAACAATTAAGATAACACTGAGAATAAGACTGATTTTAAGTGCCCCAAACACTCCCCCTAATAGTTTATTAAGTATACCTAAGGCTGCAAAGTTTGCTAATTTAGTTAAAGCTTTTCCGGCCAGACTTATCGCTAAAACAATCACAACAAAGGTAATTGCAAACGCTACGATATTGGTGGTTTTTTCGTCCCAATCGACTTTAGTTTCTAAGAATTCAGCAGCAAATTCGCTAAAGTGAATAGCGCCATAAACTCCCAGAACTAGGGCTGCTAAAGAGGCGACCTCTACAAAAAGTCCT